>JAYSXN010000289.1:0-4238 GCA_043717405.1 Gammaproteobacteria bacterium | reverse complement strand
CATCCGATCCGAAGATCGTCTATGCCTTTGTCGAATCGGCGAAGAGCGCGCTGTACCGCTCCGACGATGGCGGCAAGAGCTGGGACCGACGCGATGACAGCCAGCGCATGGTCTGGCGCCCGTTCTACTTCGCCAACCTGATCGTTGACCCGACCAATGCCGATCGCGTGTTCAAGCCTGACCTGGCTTTGATCCAGAGCTTGGATGGTGGCAAGACGTTCGCTGATGTTGGTGGCGGCGCCCATGGCGATTTCCACGACGTCTGGGTCGATCCGACTGCCCCCAGCCAGGTGATTGCCAGCGACGACGGCGGCCTGTGGCTGTCCAAGGACGGCGGCAACCGCTGGTGGCGTGCCAACAATCTGCCGGTGTCCCAGTTCTATCACGTGAGTGTCGACAACGCCGATCCGTACCATGTGTATGGCGGCTTGCAGGACAACAGCTCGTGGGTGGGCGACTCCTCTTATCCCGGCGGCGTGACCAATGCACGTTGGGAAAACATGTACGGCGGCGACGGCTTCTGGATGTTTGCCGATCCGTCCGACCCGGACTATCTATATGCCGAGTCGCAGGGCGGCAACATCGGCCGCATCAATCGCAAGACGCACCTCACCCGGGACATCCAGCCACGCGCCAACTACGGCGAAAAGTTGCGCTGGAACTGGAACACGCCGATCCATTTGTCCACGAACGAAAAGGGCACGATCTACATCGGCGCGCAGGTGCTTTTCCGCAGTCGCGACCACGGCCAGACCTGGGACCGGATTTCGCCCGACCTGACCAGCAACGATCCGCAAAAGCAGTTGCAGGAGCAGTCCGGCGGCATCACCGTGGACAATTCCGCGGCCGAGATGCACACCACCATCTACTCCATCAGCGAATCGCCGAAAGATGGCAACGTGATCTGGGTAGGCACCGACGACGGCAACGTGCAGGTTACCCGTGACGGTGGCAAGAACTGGAAAAACGTCACCGCCGGCGCTGGCGTGCCAGCGAATTCCTGGGTGTCCTACATCGATGCCAGCCACTTCGACGCCGGCACCGCCTACGTCACCTTCGACCGCCACACCTTTGGCGAAATGTCACCGATGGTCTACAAGACCAGCAACTACGGCGCGAGTTGGCAGGCGCTGGCTTCGTCGGCACAACCGAAAGGCGTGCGCGGATACTCGCACGTCGTACGCGAAGATCCGGTCAAGCGTGGCCTGCTGTACGCCGGCACTGAGTTCGGCCTGTGGATTTCCAATGACGACGGCGGCCACTGGGCGCAGTTCAAGGGCGGCGATTTCCCAGCCGTGTCGGTGCGCGACATCGCCATCCAGCCACGCGACCATGACTTGGTGCTTGCCACCCACGGTCGCGGCATCTGGATCATCGACGACCTGACGCCATTGCGCTCGCTCACGCCTGCCCTGCTGCAAAGCGAAGCGGCATTCCTGCCGACGCGTCCGCAGCAGCAGCGCATCAGCACGTTTGGCGGCTGGGCAGAGGGCGACGCAAGTTATGCCGGCGAGAGTGCCAGCGACGAAGTTCCCATTACTTACTACCAGAAGTCCCGGCACCTGTTCGGCAAGCTGAAGCTGGAAGTGCTCGACGCCAAGGGCAACCTGGTTGAGGAACTGCCGGCGAGCAAGCGTCGCGGAATCAATCGTGTCGACTGGTCGATGAGCGTGAAGCCGCCACTGGTGCCGCCGGCGGCGCAGATTGCCGGCAGCGCGACGCGTGGACCGCGCGTTGTCCCTGGAACCTACACGGTGCGCATGACCAAGGGCGCGCAGACCTACGAGACTAAAATCAATGTCGGTCTCGATCCGCGCTCGCCGTTCACCGTCGCCGACCGCCAGCTGCAGTTCGATGCGGCGATGAAGGTGCACGCGATGTTCGGCCGCATGAGCGACCTGGTTGCGCGTATCCAGGCGGTGCGCGAGGGCGCCAAGGCCTCGGCCGAAGGCCTTCCGGCCAACGACCCGCTACGCGCGCAGCTGACCACGCTGGGTGACAAGGCCGACACCGTGCGCAAGAAGATCGTGGCGACCAAGGAAGGCGGCGCGATCACCGGCGAGGAGCGCCTGCGCGAGCACATGGACAATCTGTATGGCGGCATCCTGGGCTATGACGGTCGACCGGCCGCCACGCTGGTCGCCTACACCGGAGCGCTGGAGCGTGAGCTCAATGACATCACCGCCGAGTTTGCGCAGGTGCAGGACAAGGACCTGGCCGCGGCCAATGCCGCACTAAAGGCGAAAGGCCGTCCTGAAATCGCCCTGCCCGAGCACGCACCCGTCGCCTGGCAGTTCTCCGGCAATCCCGACACCCGCGCGGTTGAGCGCGACTGACTGTACCGGCCACGGCAGTCCAATTTTCCAAGGAGCTTTCCATGATCTTGCGTCCCCTGAGCCTGGCGGTGTTGCTCGCCCTACCGATGATGCTGCCGGCCCATGCCGCCACAGCCGTCACCACTGCCGCTGCGCAATCCACGCCCGCCAAGGCCCGGCAGCTCGACAAGATGTTTGCCGAATTCTGGGAGGAGTCGCTGCAGCGCAATCCGGTCCAGGCCACCTTCGTCGGCGATCCGCGCTTCAACGACCAGCTGCCCAACTTCCTGTCGCCGCAATACCGCGATGAAAGCATCGCCTTCGACAACAAATGGGTGAGCCGCTTCAAAGCCATCGATCCGGCGAGCCTGGACGGCCAGGAGCGACTGTCCTACGACATCATGATGCGCAACCTGGCGCTGGACCTGGAGGGTTACCAGTTCCACACCGACCTGATGCCGTTGAGCCAGTTCTTCAATTTGGCCGGGGTGTTTGCGCAGCTAGGCTCGGGCACCGGGGCGCAGCCTTTTGCCACGGTCAAGGATTACGACAACTGGCTCGCGCGCGCAGCCAAGGCACCGACCCTGTTCACGCAGATGCAGGTCAACATGCGCGAAGGCGTCAAGACCGGCATGGTGCAGCCGAAGGTGCTGATGCTCAAGGTGCTGCCGCAGCTGGACGCGTTGATCAAGGACAAGCCGGAAGACACCCTGTTCTGGCAGCCGATCGTGAACATGCCAAAGACGTTTTCCGCCGCCGACCGCACGCGCCTGACCGCCGCGTATAGCGCCCTGATCGCCAACCAGCTGCTGCCGGCGTACCGCGACCTGCGCAAATACGTCAATGACGATTACCTTCCGCACACCCGCGAGAGCGTTGGTCTGGCGGCGTTACCCAACGGCAAGGCGCTGTACGCCTACGACGTGAAGGTATCGACCACCACCGACATGACGCCGGAGCAATTGCACGCGGTTGGACTGTCGGAGGTCGAGCGCATCCACGGCGAGATGCAAAAAGTGATGGACGAGGTTGGCTTCAAGGGCAGCCTGCAGGATTTTTTCAAGTTCGTGACTACGGACAAGCGTTTCGAGTTCGCCAACGAAAAAGCGCTGCTCGATGCCTACAACTCGCTGCGCGTGCGCGTTGACGCCGGCGTGCCAAAGCTGTTCGCGGTAACTCCGAAGGCAAAGTTCGAGATCCGCCCCATCGAGGCCTTCCGCGCCAAATCATCGGCCGGCGGCGAATACCAGGGCCCAAGTGAAGACGGAAGCCGCCCAGGCATCTTCTACGTCAACACCTATGACCTGCCCTCGCGCAAGACCTGGGACATGGAGGATTTATACCTGCACGAGGCGATCCCTGGCCATCACTTCCAGATATCGATCCAGCAGGAACTCAAGGGCGTGCCCGCCTTCCGTCGCTTCGGCGGCGACACCGCCTATGTAGAAGGCTGGGCCTTGTACACCGAGTCGCTCGGCAAGGAACTTGGTGTCTACAAGGATCCGTACATGTACTTCGGCAAGCTGCAGGGCGAGCTGTGGCGCGCGGTACGCCTGGTCGTCGACACCGGCCTGCACAACCAGGACTGGACCCGTGACCAGGTGATCAAGTACATGCGCGACAACTCGGCCGTGACCGAGACCGACGCGATTGCCGAGGCGGAACGCTACATGGCCATCCCGGGCCAGGCGCTGGCCTACAAGGTCGGCCAGATGAAGATCCGCGAATTGCGCACTCGCGCCGAAGTGGCGCTGGGTGACAAGTTCGACGTACGCGAATTCCACGACCAGATCCTGAAGGATGGTTCCTTGCCCATGAGCGTGCTCGACAGCAAGATCGACCGCTGGATCGCAAGCAAGAAAGCCTGATCGAGGGCGGCACCCTGGGGAAAGGCCGGCGAAAGCCGGCTTTTCCGCGTCTGGC
>JAYSXN010000288.1:0-4272 GCA_043717405.1 Gammaproteobacteria bacterium | reverse complement strand
CTTGCCACGGCCTTGCGCGCCGGCGGCATCAATACCGAGGTGCAACTGGAGCCGCGCAAGCTGGCCAAGCAATTCCAGTACGCCGATCGGTCCGGGATCCGCTTCATGGTGTTGGCCGGTGCGGAGGAAACAGCGCGTGGCGCCGTCACCATCAAGGACCTGCGCGAGCAGCGGCAATTCGAAGTCGCGCGCGCCGATCTGGTGGCTACACTGGCGCTGGCATTGCAGCAGCCGCCCATCCTGCAGGAATCCGCACCATGAAACCGATTCACCTGGACGGAAAATCGCTGACTCGCGAACAAGTCATCGCCGTCGCCTATGGCGCAACGGTCGAGCTCGATACCAGGCAACTCGTGCAGGTGCAGGCCGCCGCTGACTTCCTCGTGGAACAGGTCGCAAGGCAGGAACCGATCTATGGCGTATCCACCGGCTTCGGCAGCAATGCCGACAAGCTCCTAGGGGCGCGCCGCATCCGTTCCGGCAAGCCCGGCGCGAAACTTGATGACGAAAGCCTGCTCGAGGAACTGCAGCGCAACCTGATCGTCACGCACGCCGTCTGCGTGGGCGAACCGTTTGGCGCCGCGGTCGTGCGCGCCATGCTGGTCATCCGCATCAATACGCTGATGCGCGGGCACTCCGGGATCCGCGTCAGTACCTTGCAAGCGCAGGCAGCCATGCTCAATGCCGGCGTGGTGCCGGTCGTGCCGCAGAAAGGTTCAGTGGGCGCAAGCGGCGACCTGGCACCACTGTCGCACTTGGCCATCGTGCTGCTTGGCGGCGGCGAGGCATTCTTCAATGGCGAACGCATGCCGGGCACTGAAGCGTTACGCCGCGCTGGGCTCAGCCCGATCAAGCTGTCCTACAAGGAAGGCCTTGCGCTCAACAATGGCACCGCGCAGATGCTGGCCACCGGCGTGCTTGCAGCCGGGCGTATCGAGGAGTTGCTCGACACCGCCGACCTCGCCTCGGCGATGACCATCGATGCCTTTGCCGGGCGCATGCGCGCCTTCGACCAGCACGTGCATGCCTTGCGGCCACATCCGGGCCAGGTGCAGACCGCGTCCAACCTGCGCCAGCTGCTGCACGATTCCACGCTCGCCAATATCGACTACCACCTGGTGCCGCGCTTCCGTTACTGGGCGCCGGACAGCTGGACCCGCCCCGAACAGCAGGCGCTGGCTTTCGACATTGGCTGGGACTGGGTTCCACTCTCGCAACGCCATGGCCGTGAGAAATTCTACGAGCGCTTCCGCCCGTTCCGAGGCGGCAAGAAGCACCAGCCACAGGACAGTTATTCGATCCGCTGCATCCCGCAAGTGCACGGCGCGGTGCGCGATGCGCTGGCGCAGGCGCAGCGCGTGCTCGACATCGAGCTGAACTCGGTTACCGACAATCCGCTGCTGTTTCCCGGTCTGCCGGGCGCGCAGCATATCGAGGACCAGGTGGTTTCCGCCGGCCACTTCCACGGGATGCCGCTGGCGTTGGCGATGAGCTACCTCAAAGCGGCGCTGCCGGTGCTCGCATCCATTTCCGAGCGGCGCTTGAACAAACTCGTTGACCCCGCAACTAGCGACGGCTTGCCGGCATTCCTGATCGGCAATGAGGACGGTACCGAGAGCGGCTTCATGATCGTGCAATACACCGCGGCGGCCATCGTCAATGACCTGTGCAGCCGCGCGCATCCGGCGTCGGTGTATTCGATACCGACCAGTGCCAATGCCGAGGACCATGTGTCCATGGGCGCGAACGAGGCACGGCACGTGCTCGAGATGACCGACGACGTGGCACGCGTGCTTGCCCTGGAAATCTACACTGCCGCGCAGGCGCTGGATTATCGCCGCGACATGATCAACGCGGCGCGCGCGCTGGCGCGCAGCGGCGATGCCAGCCTGCTGGCAACCAAGGTGCAAGGCGCGCCGCTGGCGGGTTCACCGGACCACGATGTGTTCCTTTCCGAGGTCGAGGCGTTGCGGCAGGAACTGGCCGTTGCTGGTGAATTCCAGCCCGGACGCGCAGTAGCTGCGGCGCTGGCGCGACTGCGGCAGGATATATCGTTCATGGAGTTCGACCGCGCGATGGACGCGGAAGTGGCGCTGGCGGTCAAGCTGGTGGAGCAGGGCGATATTCTTGCCGCGGCGCAGGCGGCGCTCTAGGCTGCGTGCACACGGTTGCGTCCGGAATTCTTGGCTGAGTACAACGCATCATCGGCCTGGTGCAGCACTTCATCGGCGGTAGTGGTAGCGCCGATGGGCACGCTGAACACGCCGATGCTCGCGGTGATGGCGATGTCGCGGCCGGCATAGCGGACCGGCACGGCGCTGATGTGGTGCCGCACCCGCTCGGCGATTTCGCGCGCGCGCGCCGCCGATATGCCCGGCAGCAACACCACAAACTCCTCGCCGCCGAAGCGCGCAACGACCGCCGCCTCGGGCGCAAGGCATGCGTCGAGGTTGCGCGCGAGCATGCGCAGGCACTCATCACCCGCCAGGTGGCCATAATCGTCATTGACGCGTTTGAAGTGATCCAGGTCCATCAATAGCAGGCTGATCGGTTGCCGCGTTTCGACGGCGTGGTGCAGCATCTGTTCGAAGACCTCGCGAAAGTGCCGGCGATTGAACATGCCGGTCAGCACGTCGCGACGATTGGATTCGCGCAGGCGCGAGTTGGCTTCGGCCAGTTGCTCCAGGGCGCTGCTCAGCTCGGCCGTGCGCCGGGATACGTTGCGTTCCAGTTGCTCGTTCGCCTCGCGCACCACGTTTTCGTTCTCGGTGCGCAGGTTCGCGTAGCGGTAGGCAAGCGCGAAGGACAGCAGGATCATTTCCATTGCCGAACCGATCTGTATGCCGTATTCGGTGACAAAGTTTTTCTGCAGCGCGCCGAAAGACACCGAGGCATACATCGCGGTGCCGACCAGCAGCATGGTCCATGCTGCCAAAAACAGGCGCGCCGGGCGGTAGCCGCGACGGATCGCGTGGAAGGCCTGGTACAGCACGGCCATCACGCCCGGGAAGACGCCATAGGTCCCCAGTTGCACCGACACCCGGTAGTCGATCCACAGCGACGATATGCCCACCGCAGCATAGAAAAAGATGAAGGCCAGCGAAATCCGGTCACCGATGGTCCAGCGTTGCTTGAGCTCGAGGAACAGCCGCGCGAACTGGTGCATCGCCATCTGCGACAGGCACATCGACAACGGAATCGCGTGATTGGCAAGCCACGGCGAGGTTGGCCACAGGTACTCGAAAGCAAGGCCGTTCAAGCAGAACAGCACCAGGCCGAAGCCGGCCAGGTGGCACATGTACCAGAAATGGCTGCTGTCGCGCAGTGACAACCACAGCACCAGGTTGTAGAAAAACAGGGCCAGCAGGATGCCGTCGTACAGGCCGATGCCGATCTGCGCGTCGCGCTCCATCTCGGCGAATGCACCAAAGGTGTAGATGCTCAGGGGCGCCTGCATCGAGCTTTCGCTCTTCACCCGCACCAGCAACTCGACTTCCGTACTCTGTGGCAGGTTCAGCCAGAAGTTCGGCTGGCGGTAGCGGATTGCGCGCGCCGAAAACGGCAGGCGGTCACCGGAAGCCAGATGGTCGACGCGGCCGTCGGGATAACGCATATAGACGTCTACATAGTCCAGCAGCGAGTACTGCAGGACCAGCAGCCAGCGCTCCTCGCTGTTGCCGGCGTTGTACAGCCGCGTGTGGAACCAATAGGTCGCCTTGCGGAACCCGAAGGTGGCGTTGCCGTTGGGCAGGGGCTTGAAGCGTCCCTGCGCGGCGGCCAGGAACATCGCCGAGGAATCGGCATGGCTGTCGGCATCGACGAAGTAGTCCACGTGCGAGGACAAGTCGAGGTTCGACAAACCGGGGCTGACCACGATGCGCGGTTCAGCGGCACGGGCCTGGCCCAGGCCGGACGCCAGAAAAAGCGCGAATACGCAAAGGATCGATCGGATCAAAGCAGCTACGGGCACGACTCGCTCCCCACGATGTTCTTACCTTAACGCCGGGGCGCACGGTTGGCTAGAACCGCAGTCCGGCTGATCCTTCCGGATCACTGCGGCTGGAAGGATACCGGCGCAGCAGGCGGAAGCTTGCTCCGCCACTGGCCAAGGTGGCGTCGGATCTGCGCGCCGGTGGAGATTTGCGGAACCGATGGCGTCTCGCCCCGGGCTAGCTCCCAGGCGCGCACCTGGCGGCGGGCCATGTCGAAGCCGCTTTCAAAGTCGGTGGTCTGGTTCAGAGCCTGCGTGAGGAAAGCCTTGCCGAACCAGGT
>JAYSXN010000287.1:0-4279 GCA_043717405.1 Gammaproteobacteria bacterium | reverse complement strand
ACATCGGTCCGAGCATCTGGTCGGTTGCGCCCGCCAGTCCGCCGCGCTGCCTGAACTGCACGTCGTCAAGCGTGTCCAGGATGTTTTCAGGCGCAATGGCCGCAGTGGGATCGATGCGCACCCAGCCGCGACCGTCGATCCAGATTTCGGACCAGGCGTGCGCGTCCTTGTGCTTGAGCAACCAATAGCCACCGATCTTGTTGTAGTGCCCCCCGGCATAACCGGTGACGACCCTCGCCGGCACGCCGGCCGCACGCATGAACACCGTGTAGGCGGAACTGAAATGCTGGCAGAAGCCCATGTGCGTGCTGAACAGGAAATCATCGGTGGCGTTGAAGCCTACTGGGGGCGCCGAGATCGTGTACTTGAAATCGCGATGCAGCCACTGCACGAAGCGCGCGGTGAGCACCTTCGGGTCGGCGTTTTGGGAGCTCCATTGCCGGGCGAGCGCCAGCGTGCGTGGGTCGTGGCCAGGTGGCAATGCCAGCGCCGCGCGCCGCTGCCAGGCCGACAGCGGCTCGGCGAATTGTGCATTGGGCGTCGACTGCGCTTCGTAGCGGACAAGGTTGTTGATTGGTTCGTCGGTCAGTGCGGTGAGCTCACCATTCATTCGCGACTCGGGTGGGCTGCCCATGGGCAGGTCCAGCAATACCAGGTCATGCCTTTCGGTTGGCTCGAGCATGACCTCATAGCGGATGGGGGCGCTGGCGGAGGTGATCGTAGGCGCGGAGATGGCGCTGGCGCCGACGTCCCGCGTCCAGGCTTCGCCGTCGAAGTTGACCAGCACCGGACCGCGCCAGTACATCTGCATGCGCGGCGGCGTGGCGCCAATGAATCGCGCGCGCAGTGCCGGGCTGTCATCGACCAGCGCATCGAGCCACTCGCTGGGTGTCATGCGATCGCCGAGGCCCATCCTGCCGACCGAGTTTTCCGGTAGTCCCCACATCGGCGAGGGCAGGCGCGGGAACAGCCAGAAACCAGCCAGGGCCATGGGCACGGCCATCGCGAGCGCCAGTCCGGCACGCCGCAATTCCGGTAGCCAGCGGACGTCGGGACCCTGCGTTAATATCGACCAGGCCATCACCGAGGCAAGTACCGCGGGCAGCGTCAGGCCCAGGGTCATCGGTCCCTGGTCCTGCAGGAAGGCGGCGAACGGGGCGAACAGGGAAAACCCAAGCAAGCTGTTCGCATCGCGCACGCCATGGGTTTCAAATGGCTTGAGCATCAGCATCGCTAGCAGTGCTGCGCACGAGGTGTCCCTGCCAATCCGGAACTGGAAGGCAGCGAGCACCAGCCCGGCAACGGCCAGGGTCAGCAGCAGGCGCACGGCCGCCGGCCAGGGTTTTTCTACCACCAGCGCCAGCAGACCGACCAGCACCAGCACACCGGCGAGCCAGCCAGGAATCAGCAGCAGCAAGGGCAGGGCGCAGCAGGCCGCCGCGAGCAGGCACCAGCGCCGGGTAGATCGGGCAAGCGGCTCAGACATGCGGCATCAGCGCCAGGTTGCGCAAACAGGCGTGGCGATGCTCGGCACCGCGGCCGGCGTCAATCCGCTGCGCCGGCAGCCAGAGCGCGTAGCGACTACCGCTGCGCTCAGCCTCGATCACCCAGCGCGCGAGCCGAGCAATCCTGGCCTCATACGGCAGCTCGTTGCCGAGCGACTGCCAGTCCAAAGTCAGGTCGCGAGCAACGGCTGATTCGTATTCGCGCACGAGCAGCCGGTCGGCGCGCGCGGAAGCTTTCCAGGCAATCTGCCTTGGCATGTCGCCGGCGCGGTATTCACGCAGGTGGTGGGGTTGTTCGCCGTGCGAACGGCTGCGCGGCGAGTCGCCGTCGCCCATGGATTCGGGCAGTGGCGGAGCCACGGACTCGGGCCGTGGATACACCAGCAGTCGCGTGTCCGGTCGCATCCAGCTCCACGCCCGGGCAAGGCCATAGGGCCGGACCGTGCTCAGCCGCAATCGTCCCAGCTCCAGCCAGCCGCGTTGCCGGGTGACCCAGTCCACCTGCACCTCGACTTGTTCGTCGGGCGGCAAATCGAAGAACGCATGCACGCCGTCTGCAAGCAATTGCAGTCCGGGGCGGTCGCGCGCGCCGTCGGCGGAGAAGCGCAACTTCAGGCGCAATGCCTGTCCGGCAAACACCGGTTCGGCATGCAATGACTGCAGGCTGATGCCGGACAGGATGAGGTGCGATTGCACCAGGCTGTTGTGGGCGACCCCGGCAAACAGGAAAACCAGCAGCAGCGCCGGATTATTGTTGTAGTTGAGTCCACCGACCAGCATGGTCAGCAGCATTGCCGACAGGAACAGGCCGAAGCCGGTCGGCAGGACGTAGATGCGCCGGCGGCCAATGCGCACGGGCAGCGTTTCGGTGCTGCGCGGGCGCACGAAAGCCATCGCCGCCATGCGGTCACCGAAGCGTTCTACGGCATCACGCGGCGCCACGGATCAGTCGACGGGGACGGATTTCTGGATCGACGCCGCCAGCGTGTCCCGCGACTCAGATTCGGCCTCGGGCACCAATCGATGCGCCGCAACTTCCAGGAAGAGCGCCTGCACATCCTCCGGCAGCGCGTGCACTCGCCCGGAAATCAATGCGTGCGCCCGAGCGCCCTGCAGGAGGGCCAGGCCAGCGCGAGGCGACAGTCCGACACGCACGCCCTTGTGTCGCCGGCTTTCGGCCAGCAGCGCCTGCACGTATGCAATCAATGCTTCGCTGCAATGCACGTGTGCCACGCTGTCGCGCAGGGACAACAGGTCCGCTGAGCTCAGCTGCGGCTTGGCTTGAGCGATCAGGTCACGGCGGTCGCCGCCTGCAAGCATCTCGCGCTCGGCATCGGCGCCGGGGTAACCCAGGCGCACGCGCAACAGGAAACGGTCCAGTTGCGAGTCGGGCAATGGAAAGGTGCCGGCAAGATCAACGGGATTCTGGGTGGCCATGACGAAGAAAGGCTGCGGAAGCGGATGACTTACGCCATCCACCGTCACTTGTTGTTCCGCCATTGCCTCGAGCAGTGCGCTCTGTGTGCGAGGCGGCGCGCGATTGATCTCGTCGGCCAGCAGCAACTGCGCGAACACCGGGCCCGGATGGAAACGGAATTCGCGCACGGCGGGGTCGAAGATGGAGACACCGATGATGTCCGAGGGCAGCAGGTCGGAGGTGAATTGCATGCGCTGGAAGTTCAGCGCAAGCGTCGCCGCCATGGATCGTGCCAGCGTGGTCTTGCCCAGGCCAGGCAGGTCTTCGATCAACAGATGGCCGCCAGCCAGCAGCGTGGTGAAGGCCAGCCCAACTTCGCGCGGCTTGCCGAGCACGAGTGCATTGATCTGTGCCACGGCCGCGTCCAGCGACTGCCGGAGGCGGTCGGGTAGGATAGCGGCGTTTATTGACTGAACTTGCATGGGATGCCATTGCCGATCGAGGATCTGCCCAACAGCGATGCTGTCATGAAACCGCGTTGGCTGCGCGTGAACTTCATCGCGCTCTGGTTGCTGCTCACGTTGCTGAAAGTCGCGCTGGCCAGCCGGCTTCCGCTGTTCGTGGACGAAGCATTTTACGCCTGGGAAGGGCGTTTTCCGGCTTGGGCGTACTCGGACCTGCCTGGCTTGACGGCTTGGCTGTCGCGGCTGGGCTCAGCGCTAGGTGGCTCGAATCTGCTTGCCCTGCGCGCCCCGTTCCTGCTGGTTGGAGCAGCGGTGCCCTGGCTGGTCGTGCGCATTTCCCGACGTTGGTTTGGCCGGTCGGCGGGCTGGCGCGCAGGTCTCCTCGCCCTGCTGATGCCCCTTTCGGGCTTGCTGGGATTGCTCGCCTTGCCGGACGTGCCGCTGGTGTTCGCAGCGCTGCTTTGCCTGGATGCAATCGGCAGTTTGCGCGAGCGACAGACGGCCTGCGCGTTCGTCTTGCTCGCTGCAGGCCTGGTCGTCGGCGGCCTGTCCCATTACCGGTTTGCGCTGGTGGTCTTTGCCGGGTTGGCGGGCATGGCGTGGGATCGGCAGTCGCGGCGATTGCTGGCGCGTCCATCGCTGTTGCTTGCGTTGGCGGCCGGGGCGCTGGCCTGGCTGCCGCTGCTGAGCTGGAACCTGCATTTCCACGGCGCCGGCCTGCGCTTCCAGCTGGTCGACCGCAATCCCTGGACCTTCCACGCCGATGGCGCGTTATGGCTTCCGATCCAGTGCCTGCTGCTTACGCCGCCGTTGTTCGTATTGCTGTTGCAGGTGATGCGCCACGGCTGGCAATTGCGTGACCGTGAGGGCCAGCCTTGGCGGCTGGTTCTTGG
>JAYSXN010000286.1:0-4301 GCA_043717405.1 Gammaproteobacteria bacterium | reverse complement strand
GCTCGCCGCCGACGATGCGGCCGCCGGAGGCGTCGTGGCGTGCACGCCGTGCTTCGCAACTTTCCGCGGCGGCGGGTTGCTGCGTGGCTGCGCTTGCCGTCGCGGCGATGGTTGCAACGGCAATTGGCACAGCAGCAGCAGGCTGCGCGGGCGGCGCGCTTTCAGCGCATCCGGTCAGCACGATGCACAACAGCAGGGCGCAACGCAGCACCGCGCAGGACAGCACGGTCGTCTTCATAGAGTGCAACAGGTGGCGTTTCATGGGTCTTCCTTGGGCGTGACCAGTACGGTTGCAACCTGCGCGGACCAGTCGCCGACCGCGGTGACGCCGAGGTCGCGCTGGCCCTTGCTGCTCGCGCACAGCAGGCGTTCCAGTGGCGAGGTGCAGGAGGCGATGCCGCGGGTGCCGTTGCCGCCCTGCTGGAAAGCGTCGGCGCGGATGGGTCGCGCACTGGCGAGCACGACGAAGCGATACGGACCCGGCGTGTCGAACGACATGTTGGAGCGCCGGTATGGCTGGTTGGGCGGTAGCGGCTGGTCGAATTCGCCGGGCTTGGGCAGCACCAGGTCGACCGCGTTGTACGGGTCGATCGCGAGCACGTAGATGTACGCCGGGCGCAGGCCGCGGTTGATCACGGTCGCGGTGATCCGTGCGTTGATTCCAATCCGACGTACGCCGCCGGCCTGAAGCGGCGGGCACGCGGTGGGCCGATAGTCGCCAGCGGCAATGCACGCGGCAACCGGGAACGGATCGGCTTCATTGCCGGCGATG
Organism: Gammaproteobacteria bacterium; assembly: GCA_043717405.1. Classification (GTDB taxonomy): domain Bacteria; phylum Pseudomonadota; class Gammaproteobacteria; order Xanthomonadales; family Xanthomonadaceae; genus Arenimonas. The sequence goes on along the minus strand of JAYSXN010000286.1, from coordinate 3,529 downwards.
CTGCTCGTGCGCAGCGCAAGTAGTTGCTGGACGCGTGCGACCTTGCGCAATGCCTCGGCCAGCAGCGCGCCGAACCCGGGGTTGGTGGCGCGGCCGAGCGACGCGGCCAGCAGGGTGCCGTCATCGGCGCGCAACGCGACAGCTTGCGCATCGTCCGCGGCCGCGACGAGACGCGTTGCACCCTTTGCCGATTCGATGGCGAAACCGGTGGCGCGCAGCGCAGCATGGGCTGCATTGCGTGCTGGACCCGGGGGCAGGTCAATGGCCACAGCAAGCGCGTCAGCGGGCAGGAAATGCGCGACTTCCTCCGCCACCAGCCGCGTCGGCAATGCGGGCGCGGGTGTGCTGTCTAGCGCCAGCGCGGCGGTCGTGCCGGTGACGGAGGCGACCGATGCCGTCGCGATGCGGGGCTGCCGCGCCAGCGCATCGGCCTGTCGCGCGTACAGCGCGAAGCGCGAGCCGCGGGTGATGCCGCCCGTGCTGCCAGCCTGCAGCGTCGTCGTGCTGCCGGCGTGCTCGACGTCGTACAGCACGGCCGTGCGCGAACGCGCACCGAGAACCGCGGTCAACGCGCCTTCGGCCGACGGCGTTTGCATCGCATGGCCGCTGGCGGCGACACGCAGCCGCACTTCGTAGATCAGGTCGCCGAATGCCGCGTCGCGCATGCCCGGCATGCGCAGCGTGTCGATGAGCGCGGTAGTGAACACGCCCGCGCGCGCACCGACGGCGCCACCACCGGTTTCCTGCGCCTCCTCGCCGTCCTGCGCGGCGGCCAGGTGTACCCAGTAGCCGCCGCCGGCACCGCGCGGCCCCTTCGCGCCCGGCAACGTCGGTGCGGCGCCGACCAGTGCAGGCGCGCTGCGTGACACGCCGCCAGCACCTTCGCGCGTCCCCGTCGCGGAGTTGCAGGAATCGAACACGCTGACGAAAAAGAGTCCGGCCGCGGTTGCCCGGTCCTTGAGCGCCTTCAGCTCGACGTCGAAGATGTCGCCCGGCGCGCCGTCGGGACTGCGCGCGTCGGTCGGCAGGATGGTGCCGTTGTAGCCGGTGTCCTGGTCGCGCGCCTCGTCGTCGCGGTAACGCGAGCCATGACCGGCGAAGTAGAAGAGCAGCGTGTCGCCCGGATGCAGCGTCGCGATGCGCTGCTCGAGCGCGCCGAGGATCCGCGCACGTGTCGCGCAGTCGTCGGTCAGCGTGGTCGTCGCGGCGCTGGAGGAATCACATTCGCCATGCGCGGACACGTCGACATCGACGCCGTACAACTCGGCGAGCGCCTGCTTGAAGCGCAGCGCGTCCCCGACCGCGCCCCGCAGGTCGGAGAACACCGCGCCCTGCGTGTGTGCATCGGAATGGCGGTAATGGTCGATGCCGACGATCAGGGCGTGGATGTGGCGCGTGTCCGGTGCGCGCAGCAAAGGCTGGGCGGGCACGCTGGCTGGTGCCGGCTGGGCCTGGGCGTCATTGGACACCAGAGCCTGCCCGCAACTGAGCATCAGCGTGACCACGCAGTGCATCAGCGCTGCACGCGTCCTTGTGCCCACGCAAGCCATCCGCATCCGGCGCGTCATTGCTTTCCCCGGCGCAGCACCAGCGTGCTCGGCTGCGGATCGAAGTCGAACAGTGCCGGCTGTTGCCCGCGTCGCGCTGGCGCATTGGCCGGCAGATCATGGAATGTGATCGAGCGCGTGCCGGTGCCTGCCGCGGCGATACGGCCGACACGTGCATCATCAGCGAGTGTTGGCATGCGTCTTACCGCGTAGGCCAGCCATTCGTCGACGCGAATGCTGCCGTCGCCATCGAGATCGGCTTTGCCGGCGCCCAATCCGTCCACTGCCAACGCGTAGGTCAGCAGGCCTTGCCCAAGTCGTGCGTCTTCGAGCGCGACGTCATCGGCCTGCGTCGCGGCAAGGATGCGGATGCCTTTGTCGTAGGCCAGCTGGCCCAGCCCGGCATCACCCATCGGTCCCGGCTTGAAGCGACCGTCGGCGACGCTTGCCGCCGAATGGCAGGCATCGATCACCAGCGCGATTTCGCCGGCGTGCATCAACTGGAACGGCGCCACCAGGTCAGCGGTGGCGAACACGGTGGACAAGTCGGGCGATTCCGCGCCGTCTGGCCAGGCGCCGTCGCCTGGAATAAGGTAGAAGTCGCCGCGCGGGTTCGCCCAGCCGTGGCCGGAAAAGCTGACGATCACCGCGTCGTCGGGCGTTGCCGCCTGCAGCATGCCGGCCTCGATGCCGTCAGCGCGCAGTGCCGCCAACGTTGCGGCGCGGTCGCCATCACCGGCAAGTAGCGAAAGGACGCGCACGAGCGTGGCGCGGTCGACGCGGGTGCGCTTGCCATTGGCATCGCGTTCGGCGGCGAGCACCAGTTGCTGCGTTTCGTACCCGGGGATCGCGGACAATTGCGCTGCCATCAGCCGCGCGTCGGCGACCGAGTAGTTCAACCGGAAGCGCGGCGTGTCGTAGTCGTCGATGCCGATCGCGAGCACGTACGCGCGGCGGGGACGCGCTGCAATCACCGGGCGTGTCCACGCCATCGTCGCGGTCTCGCCCTTGATGCGGTCCTCGTTGAATGCATACGCGGAGAACACCTGTGATCGCTCGCCCGCCTGGGTCGGCAGCGGCACGGTGAACTGCACATGGTGCACGCCAGCCACCGCCGGCACGGCATTGCGCGCACGCCATTGGGCAAGGTCAGTGCCGACCGCGTCCACCTGCGCGGACGCCATCGCTACCAGTCGGCCATTGCGAAACAACCTTGGGTTGTAGATGCCCGAACGGGTCTTGCCGTTGGCCGCCTGGGCGTCGATGCCTTCCCGCACTTCCAGCGAGACCACGGCCTCGGCGGCATCGCGGCCCGCGCGGACGGCGGTGATGCGCACCTCGGGCAACACCCGGTTGAGGCTGGAGATTGCGGGCAGCGGCTTGAATGCGTTCGCGCAGCTGCTGCTGGCACGACAGTCGAGCAGGCGCCGGTACAGGCCGGGCTCGTAGTAGTCGCGCATGAAGGTTTGTGCGGCCAGGCTGCGCCACGGCGCATCCGGAACCACCCAGCGCACCAGCGTGGTGTCGGCGGCCAGGTTGGTGTCGTAACGACCGCCGGGTGCGACCGCGAAGTAGCGATTGTCGGGAAAGGTGTACAGCGTCAGCTGCAGTGTTCCGTTGCCGGCATCGTAAAAATGGATCGCGCCGTCATCGGTGCTCGCCCACAGCAGGCCGCTGCGTTCGATCCAGCCGGCGCGCACCAACGGAGCCTGCAACGGAACGCGCGCCACGCGACGGCCGCTGTCGAGATCGAGCAGCGCGCCGTCGTCCAAGCCGAACACGCGGTCATTGCCAATCGCCACCGCGCGTCGCGCGAAGCCCGCGACGTTGCGCACCTGTGCCTTGGCATCGGTGTCGACGAGGTACAGGTCCGCCTGCGCGCTGGCATGGCGTGCGGCCTTCGCGTGGGTGAAGACAATTCGACGGGCATCGGCGCTGAAGGACAGGGCGCGGATCGTGTCGGCATCGGTGAACTTCGCCGC
>JAYSXN010000285.1:0-4320 GCA_043717405.1 Gammaproteobacteria bacterium | reverse complement strand
CGGTTGAAAAAATAACCCGCGAGGCACGCACGCATGTCAGTGGCGTGCGTCGTTACGAACCGCCGCGTCCGACCGATGCGCTGAAGGAAGCCGCGCTGCTGACCCAGGTCAGGGAAGCCATCGACCAGGACAGCCTGGTGCTGCTTTACCAGCCAGTGGTCGCGGTTGCCGGCCATGATATTTCCCAGTACCAGGTGCTGCTGCGCCTGCGTGATGCGCAAGGCAAGCTGCGTTCGGCCGCCGAGATCATCCCCATGGCCGAGCGCACCAGCCTGATCGTGGAAATCGATCGCTGGGTGATGATGCAAGCCATCGCACTGATAAAAGAGCGCAAGAATGAAAACCTCGCGCTGCGCCTGTATGTCACGCAGTCGCCATTGACCTTGGGCGCGACCGGCCAAGCGGCATGGCTGCAGCAGGAGATCCGCGACAACGGCATCAGCGGTTCGTCACTGGTCGTGGAGATGCGCCTGGAGGACGTGATCGTGCATGCGGCCACCGTGCGCCAGTTTTGCGAACTCGCGGTGGCCGACGGCGTGCAGTTTTGCCTGAGCCAGTTCGAGTCGGGCGCGGCCGCCGATGCGCTGATCGACCAGCTCCCCTTGAGCTTCGTGAAGCTGGCTGGCAAATACACCGTGGTCAACCTGCCCGCGCCGATGCGCGATGAGTTGAAGACGCTGATCGGACGCGCGCATCGCCGGGGCTTGCAGGTGATCGGCCATGGCGTGGAAGACGCGCAAGCCGCAGCGACCCTGTGGATGAGCGGCATCGACTACATCCAGGGCAACCTGGTGCAACAGGCCGACCAGGACCTGAACTTCGACTTCGACCAGGCGGTGTTGTGATGGACAAGAGCGCGCGGGTGGGCAGCTTCGTTGTGGTCCGTTGGCTGGCGCTGGCCTGCGCAGCCGGCGCGGCTGTCGCGCAGGGCCTGGCCTTCTTCACCACCTACGCTTACTGGAACACGGTCGCCTTCGTCCTGGTGCTGTTCACCGCGGCCGCCATTGCCAGCCTGTGGCGCGCGGTCAGCGTCGGCAATAACGCACTGGTGGTGGCCAGTTCCGAATCGGACGAGCTGCATACCGCATTGGGTACGCTCAAGATCGAGATCGAGGCACATCGCAACCTCGAACGTGAGTTGCTGGAAGCAAAGCAGGTCGCCGAATCGGCGGTGATGGCCAAGGGTGAATTCCTGGCCACCATGAGCCACGAGATCCGCACGCCGCTCAACGGCATCATCCCGATGCTCGACCTGCTGATGAATTCCCGGCTGCCGCCGGACCAGCAGGATTTCCTGCGCACCGCGTATTCGTCGTCGCGGCAGATGCTGCGCATCGTCGACGACATCCTGGACTACTCCAAGCTCGAAGCCAACAAGCTGCAGCTGGAGTCGACCAGCTTCAACTTGCGCGACCTGCTCGACTCGATCGTGCGGCTGATGGAGAAACCAGCCGAGGCCAAGGGCCTGCGCCTGACCATGCAGCTCGACCCGGGTGTGCGCCTTGCCTTGCGCGGCGACCCGGTGCGCCTGCGCCAGGTGCTGACCAACCTGATCAGCAATGCGCTCAAGTTCACCGAGCGCGGCACCATCACGCTGGTGGTCACGCGTCGCGGCGAGACCAAGACGCAGCACGAGCTGCGTTTCGAGGTGCGTGACACCGGCATCGGCATCAGTCCGGAAAACGCCAAGAACCTGTTCCGCGCATTCGCGCAAGCCGATGCGTCCACCACGCGCCTGTACGGCGGCACTGGCCTTGGCCTGGTGATCTGCAAGCGCATCGTCGACCTGATGGGCGGCGAGATTGGCGTGGAGTCCGACACCAACCGGGGCGCAACATTCTGGTTCAACATCCCGCTGCTCAAGGCGGTGGGCGACATGCAGGGCCATCGCACCGATCTCAACGGTGGCCGGCTGCTCCTGCTCAGCAGCGATACGGCTTTGCGTACGCGCGTCCAGCAGGCCGCGCCATCCTGGGGCGCGCAGCTCACCCTCAGCGACAACACGCAAGACGCGCTGGCAAAACTGCGCGCCGGTGTCGCGCGTGGCAGCAGTTGGGCCTTCGATCTGCTGCTGGTCGACCTGAGCAGCGTTCGCAGTACCACCATCGCATTGCATCGCAACCTGCAACGCTCGGTGGAGTTTGAAGCACTGCCGGTGGTCTACCTCAAGGGCGAGGAATCACCGCCACCGGAGCTGAGCGAAGGCCAGCAGGTTCTGGTGGTGACGCGCACGATGGGCATGCCGGAGATGCGCACGGCGATGAGCACCTTCATCGCGACGCCGCCGCCGGCACGCAGCGGGCTCAATACCGGCCCGCAACCGTTCGAGAACGAGCCAGGCGTGGATCGCTCGGGCGAACCGGTGGCGATGAAAAAACTCAGCGGGAACATCCTGCTGGTGGAAGACAACCCAATACACCAGAAGGTTGCGCAGAGCCTGATCCGTATGCTCGGCCTGGAGTGCGAAACCGCCGAGAACGGCGATTTGGCCATGCAGCGCATGCTCCGGGGCGGCCTGGACCTGGTGCTGATGGACTGCCAGATGCCGGTGAAGGACGGCTATGGCGCCACCCGCGAGTGGCGCGCACACGAGGCGCGCAAGAATTTGCCACCGCTGCCGATCATCGCGATGACTGCAAACGCCATGGCCGGTGACCGGCAGAAATGCCTTGACGCCGGCATGGACGAATACCTGTCCAAGCCGGTTGATCGGCGGCTGCTGGAAAGCTGCCTGAGCTTGTGGTTGCAACGCTCTCCGCAGCGTGCCGGCGCGACGCGTCCGGCAACTGCATCTGCGGTCGTCGTGAAAATAGACGATGCGGATGCGTCAAGCCTGGGTACGGTAGCAGCGGTGCCGATTGCCCCGACGCCAGTTGCGTCGGCACCCGCGCCCACGATCGCAACGCCGGCGGTGCGTGTAGCGGAATTGGATACCGTTGCCGCCGGGGTCGCGCCACAGCGCAGCGCCTCGCCGATGGCTGCAATGTTCGCCGCTGCCGCGAGCGCGCCAGGCACCGCACCTGCGCCGGCACCCGGCCCGCCGGCGCCGGTACTGGAAATGGCGGTGGTCGAGGAACTGCGCTCGATCATGGGCGAGGAATATCACGGCCTGATCAAACTGTTTTTGGAAGACGCACCGACGCATATCCAGCAACTGCAGGCGGCCGCGGCAAGCGGCAATGTGCCGGCCATGGTGGCGCCCGCGCACACGCTGAAATCGTCCAGCGCCAACCTCGGCGCACTGGCCTTGTCTGCCGTAGCCAAGCGCATCGAATACGCGGCCCGAACGCAATCGCTTGCCAAGCCCACTCTTGCGGTGTTGATGCTGGAGAACGAGTTCCGCCGCGCCAAGGCCGCCCTGTTGGCGCTGGACGACCGCTGAGTGGATCCAGCTTGCTGCGGCCGACCAGCCTCAGCGAATGGCGCTACCGCGCTTGGGCAAGTCCGGCAGCTCCGGTACGTCGAGCATGGAGATGGCGTCGACACCGGCAGCAACGCGCGCGATGGGAGCCAGGTGATGCAAGGCGCGAACATAGACGTCACGCTTGAAGGTCACGACGTTTTCCACCGGATACCAGAAATCCACCCAGCGCCAGCTGTCGAACTCGGGTTTGTCGGTCAGGTCCAGGCGCAGGTCGCTTTCCTGCCCGCGCAGGCCGAGCAGGAACCAGACCTGTTTCTGGCCGATGCAGGTCGGCCGCGATCCGCGCCTGACGCAGCGATTGGGCAGCCGATAGCGCAGCCAGCCAGGCGTCGCCCCGAGCACTTCAACATGCTCCGGACCCAGCCCGGTTTCTTCACGCAACTCGCGGTACATCGCCTCCAACGGCGTCTCATCGGTGTTCATGCCGCCTTGCGGAAACTGCCAGCCGTCCCGGTTGACCCTGCGGGCCCAGAACAGCTGACCATCCGTGCGCATGAGCACGATGCCCACGTTGGGGCGGTAACCGTCCGGATCGATCACGATCGGACTCCAAAATGTTTCACTGTCCAGAAGACTGCCACAGCCGCAGCGCGCCTCACAAGCGCGGCCGCATGACCCGCGGCCGGCTGCTCATGTACGCGTTGCTGCTGCTTGCCTTGCTGGCGCTTGCATTCAGCGTGTGGCATCGGCGCGAGCCAACGCCGGTGGCGACGCTGGACTTGGCTGCCGAACCCGCAGGCCTCGAGCCGCATCCCATCCATTCCTTGCGACAGCGCGACATTGGCCTGGGCGACGAGTACCTGGTGAGCAACCTGACCGCTGGACCGATCGAGATACGCTGCGCATTGGAGGATTCGCAGAACGTGCAAGGCGTGCCGCCGTTGCCACGTGAGCTG
>JAYSXN010000284.1:0-4395 GCA_043717405.1 Gammaproteobacteria bacterium | reverse complement strand
GCCGCCGCTTACTCGCTGCTGTCAGTGCTGTCGGCGGCGCCCGGCTGCATCAGGCCACGCAATTCGCGGAACAGCTCGCGAAAGGCATGCGGCGGCTTGTTGCGCAGTTTTTCCTCGCGCGCATTGCGGGCGAGCTGGCGCAGGTGCTGCCGGTCGGCGTGCGGGTAATCCAGCAGCAGTTGCGCCAATACCTCGTCGCCTTCGGCGATCAACTGGTCGCGCACTGCCTCGATGCGGTGCAACGCGGCGTTTTCCCGACGCGAATCGGCCTTGTCGTGCTCCATCGCGGCGCGGATCGCCTCCAGGGTCTCATCGTCTTCGCGGCGCAGTTTTTTCGCGAGGAAGCCAACCTGTCGCTTGCGCGCGATCTGCGCGGTGATGCGTTGCGCCTCGATGGCAATCGCCAGCAGGTCCTCGCTCATCGGCAATTGCAGCAGGCGCGCGGCCGGTTGCTCCACCAGCCGGTGCGCCAGCTCCAGCACACCTAGTGCTTCGCGCCGCATCTCGCCGCGGCTGGGCCCCAGGAAATCGCCTGAATCCTCGTCAACACCTCTCATCGTGGTTCATCATTCCGGAGCGATCACGCATAGTATGGGCATGAGCATGGACATCACCAAATCCGCAGCTACAAGCGACGATGAAGCGCGCCTGGGCGAACTGGCCCATGAAGTGTTGCGCCTGGCCGCGGCGCGCGGCGCCAGCCAGGCCGAAGTCTCGATCAGCGAAGACACCGGGCTTGCAGTCAATGTGCGCATGGGCGAGGTGGAAACCGTCGAGCGCACGCGCGACCGTGGCGTTGCGCTGACCGTTTATTTCGGCCAACGCAAGGCGAGCGCCAGCACCGCCGACCTGCAACCAACAAGCCTGATCGCCACCGTCGACCAGGCCTGCGCCATCGCCCGTTTCACCGAGGCCGACAGCGCTGCTGGCCTTGCCGACGCGAACCTGATGGCGCGGCAGATTCATGACTTCGACCAATGGCACCCGTGGCAAATCGATGCCGACCGGGCCATTGCCCTTGCCCTTATTGCCGACGCCAAAGGCCGCGAGTTCGACACGCGCATCAGCAATTCCGACGGCGCCGCGGTCAATACCGGCGAAAGTCGCGCCACCTACGCCAACAGCCATGGTTTCACCGGCTTCGAAAAAAGCACCAGCCATTCCATTAGCTGCTCGTTGATCGCAGGCAAGGGCGATGGCATGCAGCGCGACTACTGGTATACCGCAGCGCTCGATGCCGACGATCTGGAGTCAGCAGCGTCGGTCGGCAAACGCGCCGCCGAGAGGACGCTGGCGCGCCTGGACCCCAAGCCGATTCGCACCGGCGAATTTCCGGTGCTGTTCGCGCCGGAGATGGCGCGCAGCCTGATCGGGCATCTGCTCGGCGCGGTTTCCGGCGGAGCCTTGTACCGTCGTGCCAGTTTCCTGCTGGACGCGGCCGGCACGCAATTATTCCCCGACTGGTTTTCCATCAACGAAGATCCATTCCTGCAACGCGGCTTTCGTTCCGGTTCCTTCGATTCCGAGGGCGTGGCGACACGCAAGCAGGACCTGGTGCGCGATGGCGTGCTGACCCGCTACGTGCTGGGCAGTTACTCGGCGCGCAAGCTTGGCCTTGCCTCCACCGCCAACGCCGGCGGCGTGCACAACCTGCACGTCTCAAGCAATGCCGTCGACGGCGGCGCCATCATGGCCGGGATGGGAAGCGGCTTGCTCGTCACCGAACTCATGGGCCAGGGCGTCAATACCATCACCGGCGACTACTCGCGCGGCGCGGCGGGATTCTGGGTGGAAAACGGCCAAGTCCAGCATGCGGTTGACGAAATCACCATTGCCGGCAACCTGCGCGAGATGTTTCGCTCCATCGAGGCCGTCGGCGCCGATGTAGACCGCCGCTCGCACGTGCTGGTCGGTTCCATACTGCTCGGGCGCATGACCGTCGCCGGCGAGCCCTGAGCCCCGGAGTGCTTGCCCTGCTTGACAGCCGTGCCTGCACGGCGGAAATTTGACGCAAGGCGCACGGAGGGTGCGGCCTCTCACGGGGAAAGAAATGAACGAAGTTGCTGCAGGTGCGGTTTCGCAGGACGACAGGACGATGGCGCTGATCGGCCACCTTTCAGGGATCGTGGCTGGCTTCATCGGCCCGCTGATCATCTGGCTGATCAACAAGGACAAGGCCGAAAAAGGCTGGCTCATCGGCCAGGCCAAGGAGGCGCTCAATTTCCAGATCACGGTCGCAATTGCCTGGTTCATCGCCATTGCCCTGAGCGTGCTGCTGATCGGGTTCCTTCTGTATCCGGTCATCCTGATCGGCAACATCATCCTGTGCGTAATGGCCGGGATGAAAGCCAACGAAGGCGTGGACTACCGTTACCCGTTTGCGCTGCGCCTGATCAAGTAAGTGTCGCGGTTCGACGGATCAGCTAGCTGATCCGTTCGACCGAGATCATGCCGATCCTGCGCAGGGCGTCTGCTTTCGGACCGAGTACCCGCAGTTTGATCTCCATCGTGGCTGCCAGTTCGGCAAGACGCACCCTTGACCCCGGCAAGCCTAAAACACTGGGGTAGGTGGATTTGCCCTGCGCCCCATCCTTGCCGGCGGTTTTTCCCAGCTGGGCCGCGGTTCCTTCCACGTCGAGCAGATCATCCCGGATCTGGAACGCCAGGCCAAGCGCATCGGCGTACTCATCGAGATCATCGATGTCGCCGGCTCCGGCACAGATCGCGCCCATGCGCACCGCTGCCCTGATCAACGCCCCAGTTTTTAGCGCCTGCATCTGCTGCAGTGATGACAGGTCGAGTGTTTTTCCAGTCGCCTCCATGTCTTGCGATTGGCCTGCGCACATGCCGCTTGCGCCAGTTGCCTCGGCGAGCTCGCCAATCAGCGCGATTCGCATGAGCGCAGGCAATTGCGCTCGCGCAAGCAACCCGAACGCCAGCGCCTGCAACGCATCGCCGGTCAGGATGGCGGTCGCTTCATCGAAGGCAACGTGCACCGTCGGTTGGCCACGCCGCAGCGCATCGTTGTCCATCGCCGGCAGGTCGTCGTGCACGAGCGAAAACGCGTGCGTCAGCTCGACCGCTGCGGCAGCGGCATCCAGCGACTCGTCGCTGGCACCGAGCGCGTGCCCGGCCGCATACGTCAACAACGGCCGCAGGCGCTTGCCGCCGCCCAGCACGGCGTGGCGCATTGCGCTCGCCAACCGTTCCGAGGCGAAGGGACCGGCGAGGACGGCGGTTAGCGTCCGCTCCACCCGCGCCGTCCACGACGGCAACAGGTTTTCAACCACCATTGCCGGGGAAGTCCTCGGCTGACGCTGGATTGGCCGGGTCGGCCAGGAGCCGAACCCGCTGTTCGGCGTGCTCGAGTGCCTTCTGGCATTCGCGGTAAAGGGCGATTCCGCGCTCATAAGCGGCCAGCGATTCGTCGAGAGTCTGCTCGCCTTTTTCCATGCCCTGGACAAGTTGCTCCAGTTCATCGAGCGCGCGTTCGAAGCTGGCGACAGGGGAGCCGGTCGTAACGGGAATCTTGGCCATGCGGAAAGTGTGCGGGGCTGGTAGCCGCCGGTCAATCTGGCGCGACTGCCGTGATGGGCGGCCGCCATCGCAGCCGGCGTCCGGCCGCCTTGCAGTGTCGGGCAAAACGCGCCGAGGCAAACAGATCGCCAACGGCCAGCAGTTCGTCGTGTTCGGCATACAACAGCGGTACGTCGCCGCGCCGCCAGGGCGGCAGGCCCGATTCGCGCAAGAGATCCTTCAGGGAATGATGGTGTTTGCGCCCGGGTAGCAGGATGCGTTCGCCGCCGACGCGAAACCGGACTTCGAAGTCGTCGCCCAGCGTGACCGACGGACTTGCCTCATCCGGCGCGCAGGCGAAGGACAGCGCCGCGCCGCCTGGCAGCAGCAGCGGTGAGCTGCCATCCCAGCGGGCACGCCAACCACGCGACACGGCCGAGCCAAAGCGCAGCGCGTGCACGCCGTCGCGCCAGCGGCGTATGGCGCAGCCCGCCCAGCAGAACTGCGCTGCAGAGTCCCGGGATGCCTTGAGCACCTGCTGCACGATCATGTCCGATGCGTGACCAGGCAGGGCAGGCAGGCCGAGCCCCACTACCCATTGCCGAAGCACCTGGCTGCGCTCGGCATCTTCCAGCGAAAGGAGCAAGTCCACCGACAGACTTCCGCGGTCATCGCCTGGTTGCGCAACCAGTATCCGCTGCGCCTGTCGAACCAGAGCCGTGCTTTGGCCGGCGTGCAATTGCGCACTGCGCGACAAGGCCGCAGCGGCATTTGGCCAGCGTTGCACCAGTGCCGGCATCAGCACGTGCCTGAGGTAGTTGCGGTCGTGGCGCAGATCGGTATTGGATGGATCCTCCTGCCAATGCAGTCCGCGGGTTG
>JAYSXN010000283.1:0-4397 GCA_043717405.1 Gammaproteobacteria bacterium | reverse complement strand
GGGGCCGCCACGCCGCCATGCCGCCGATGATGAAGAGCAGGTTGAAGATGCAGGCACCGAGCACATGGCCGGCAACCACGTTGCCCTGGCCATTGCGGGCAGCCAGCGCCGCAGTCACGACTTCGGGCAGCGCCGTGCCGATGGCGACGATAATCAGGCCGGTCAACATCGAGTCCATGCCCAGCGCCGCGCCGATCATCGGTGCATGGCCGACCACCAGCCGGCTGCCGAAATACAACAGCGCCATGGCGAAGGCGAGGCGCAGCAGGTTCTGCAGCAGGTTGGTGCTGGTCACGGAAAAAGCGGCGAGTTCCTGCTGCACGGCGCTGGTTTCCCGACGGCCTCGGCTCAAGCCATAGGCAAGGAATGCGACAAACGCAGCGACGAGTAACGCGCCCTCCCAGCGCGCAATCACGCCGTCGAGTCCGAACACAAGCAGTACAACCGACGCGCCGACGATCACCAGCACTTCAGTCGCGAGCAGCCGCATGCTGATGGTAAGCGGCGCCACGAGCGCTGCCAGTCCCAACGTCATGCCGATGTTGACGATGTTGCTGCCGACGGCATTACCCAGGGCAAGTGCCGGCTGGCCCGCGGCCACGGCGGTCAGGTTGACCGCCAGTTCTGGCAGCGATGTCGCGAAGGCCACCAACAACAGTCCGGTAGCGAAGGGCGACAGGCCCAGGCGTTGCGCCAGCCCCGAAGCACCGCGCAGCACCGAGTCTCCGCCGAGTAGCAGAAGCAGCAGGCCCAGCGCGAACATCCCGACCGAATTCAACATCACCTGATCCCCGACGTTATGCCTTTCTTGGAATATACAGGTCGGTGATGCTGCCCTCGGAAATCTCCGCGGCCATGCCGACCGACTCGCTCAGCGTGGGATGCGGATGGATCGTATGGCCGATGTCGGCGGCCTGGCAGCCCATCTCGATAGCGAGCACCACTTCGGCGATCAGTTCTCCCGCATGCACGCCAACGATGCCGCCACCGACGATGCGGCCGCTGTCGGGATCGAACAGCAGTTTGGTGAAGCCTTCAGTGCGACCCACGCCGACTGCGCGGCCGGATGCGGCCCAGGGGAATTTCGCAACGCCCACCGCAAGGTTGCTTGCGCGCGCCTGGGTTTCCGTAACGCCTACCCAGGCAATTTCCGGATCGGTGTAGGCGACCGACGGAATCACCCGTGCAACCCATTCGCGCTTGTGCCCGGCCGCAACCTCGGCGGCGAGCTTGGCTTCATGCGTCGCTTTGTGCGCGAGCATCGGCTGGCCGATGACGTCGCCGATTGCAAAGATGTGCGCAACGTTGCTGCGCATCTGCGCGTCGACCTCGATGAAGCCGCGGTCAGTGACATTTACTCCAGCCGCTTGCGCATCGATGCGCAGCCCGTTCGGCGCGCGCCCGACCGACACCAGGACGCGATCGAAGCGCGCCGCGGCGGGCGCCTTTTCACCTTCGAAACTTGCGTGCAACCCGTCCCCAGCGGCGGTGACACCCACGACCTTCGTACCCAGGTGTACCGCGACGCCACGCTTGCGCAGCATCTCGGCCAGCGGCTTGACCAGGTCAGGATCCGCGCCTGGCATCAACTGAGCCATGAATTCGACCACGGTCACCTTGCTGCCCAGCGCGGCATACACGCAGGCCATCTCCAGCCCGATGATGCCGCCGCCCACGACCAGCAGCTCCGCGGGAATATCACTGAGCGCCAAGGCGTCGGTGGAATCCATGACCCGCGGGTCATCCCAGGGAAAGCCCGGAAGTTTCACCGGCTGCGATCCAACGGCGATGATGCATTGCTCGAAGCCGATGGTCTGCTTGCCCTGCGCCGACTCGAGCTGCAGGACGTTGCCTGAAATGAACTTTCCGACGCCAGTCACGCAGCGCACCTTGCGCTGCCGCGCCATGCCGGCGAGCCCGGAATTCATCGTGCCAACCACTTTGTCCTTGTGCGCACGCAACTTGTCCAGGTCGATGCTGGCGGGGCCGAAGGTAACGCCATAGCTGGCAGCGTGCCCGGCTTCCTCGATCACCTGCGCTGCGTGCAGTAGCGCCTTGGACGGAATGCAGCCCACGTTGAGACAGACGCCGCCGAGTTTTTCATAGCGCTCGACCAGCACTACATCCAGCCCCAGGTCCGCAGCGCGGAACGCGGCGGTATAACCGCCGGGGCCGGCGCCGAGCACCAAAAGCTGGCAACTAATGTCGGTACTACTTGAATCGGCTGTTGCGGTTGCCGGCTGCGAGCTGCCCTCGGCAGCCGTCGCAGTTCCCGTGATGGCGACAGCCGACGCCTGTGGCGCGGCGCCCGCTTGCGCGAGGGCAGGTGCAACCGTAATTGCAGGCGTCACGGCGCCTGTGGCGGCAGCACCCTGGGGGTCTTCCACCTCCAGCATCGCGAGCAACTGTCCTTCGCTGACACTGTCGCCGACCTTGACCTTCCACTCGCGCAACACGCCGGCGTGCGGCGAAGGCAACTCCATGGTCGCCTTGTCCGATTCCAAAGTCGCCAGTCCAGCGTTCTTGCTGATCGATTGCCCGACTTCGGCAAGCAGTTCGATGATCGGCACGTCTTTGTTGCCGCCGATATCCGGCACCTTGATTTCGATCAACTTGGGCACGTGTCGTCCTTGGATTTGGCTTGAAGCAGCGTCCGCTGCTAGAGCAACAGGCGACGCAAGTCACCCAGCACTTGCGCGAGTGTGCTGGAAAACCTCGCCGCGGCGGCACCATCGATCACCCGATGGTCATAACTCAGCGACAGCGGCAGCATCAATCGTGGCGCGAATTGCGCGCCGTCCCACACGGGGCGGATCTGCGAGCGCGATACACCCAAAATCGCTACCTCCGGGGCATTGATGATGGGCGTGAACGCCGTTCCCCCGATGCCACCCAGCGACGAGATTGAAAAACAACCGCCCTGCATGTCAGCCGCGGCCAGTTTGCGATCGCGCGCCTTCGCGCTGATGGCAGCCAGCTCCATAGACAATTCCAGCAGGCCTTTACTATCGCAGTCGCGCAGCACGGGCACCATCAGTCCATCGGGCGTGTCCACCGCGATGCCGATGTGGAAATATTTCTTCAGCACCAGTTGATCGCCGTCCAGCGAGGCATTGAAGTTCGGATACTTTTTCAGTGCCGCCACGACCGCCTTGATCAGGAACACCAGCGGAGTGATCTTCACGTCCTTGTGCTCGTCTGACAGTTTCCTGCGGAACGCATCCATCTCGGTGATGTCGGCTTCATCGAACTGGGTGACGTGCGGAATCATCGCCCAGTTTCGCGCCAGGTTGGCGCCGGAAATCTTGTTGATGCGCGAGCGAGCCTGGGCTTCGACGGGCCCGAACTTGCTGAAGTCCACCTGCGGCCAGGGCAGCAGTTGCAGCCCGCCGGCGGCACCCTGCGCCGGGCGCGCACTGTCGGCAAGCAGCGCTTTCACATGCTGCTGGACATCCTGCCGGCTGATCCGGCCGCCACGCTCACTGCCCTTGACCTGCAGCAGGTCAACGCCAAGCTCGCGCGCAAACACGCGCACTGCCGGGCTCGCATACGGCAGGGTCGCAGCCATCAAAGCCTGCGCATCGGGAAGCCGCACAGTGGCGGCCGCCGCGTCACCGTGGGCTCTGGCCGTTGGGTTGGGTGCAGTTGTCGCTGGCGTCGGCGTTGCACTCGAAGCACCAACGCTGGGGGCAACGGGGCGTCCGGCTGCGTCGGCTGGCGTTGGCTCATTGGATGCCGCTTGCGTGGGTGCGGGCAACGCTGCCGACGGCGCGGGCGCGACCGACGTCGCCGCCGGCTTGACCGCTGCTTGCGCCGGTTCCTTGGTGGCCACTTCGGCCGGCTCGATCTGCGCTACCAGCGCGCCGCTCGCCAGCGCATCGCCGAGTTTGGCATGCAGCTCGCGAATGATTCCCGCCAGCGGCGCGGGGACTTCCATCGTCGCCTTCGCCGATTCCAGGGTCACCAGACCCTGGTCTTTGGCGACGGTGTCACCCACCTTCACCAGCAATTCGATCACCGCGCCGGAATCGCTGCCGATGTCCGGAACGCGGGCTTCCCGGAGTTCGGCCATGCGCATCACCTTATCTTCCAATTGATGCCCCTATTGTGGCCCAAAAAAAAAGCCCCCGGGGAGGGGGCTGGGGAAAACGGCGTTACCACCGTGATTGCGCTCGAGGCGCTCAGTCCGTGTGCTCGCGATCGGCGTGCAGCAATTCCAGCGAGTCACCACCGGGCAGGCGGTAGTCGAGGGCGTTGTCGAGATCATCGATGCGATGCAGGCGCTGGCACATCGCTTCGGCCAGCGGCTCCAGTGCTTTCGCGCGCGCATCGACGCGGGTGTCGAGCTCGTGTTCCATGTTGTTCATTCGAGCCTCGAATTCCTTGGCGTTCTTTTC
>JAYSXN010000282.1:0-4400 GCA_043717405.1 Gammaproteobacteria bacterium | reverse complement strand
GCATCCACGGCGGTGCGTTTTCCACCGGTTCCGGCTCCGAGAAGGTGATCACCTCAGCGACGCTGGCATTGGGCAACAGCAAGCGGCCCTGCCCGACCGTTATAAGCACGCCGCGGATATCGCGTTGCGGGGTATCGGCCACGGGAACTCTCCTCAGGTCACAAGGACCAGCGCGCAGCAATCTGCCGTGCGAGGCCCAACGCCGGAAAAACGGCCGCGCCCTGCTGACGCATCGCGTCGGCGGCGGCGGAATCAAAACACACATCGGGATCCTGGGCCAGCACGAGTCCGCCGGCGGCCTTCACGGCAATGATCGTCGGCACCAGTTGCGCCTCGGCACCACTGAGCACGACGATGACGCTGTTCTCGGGCGGCAAGGCATTGATCATCTGCACCAGGCCGCCCGCGGCAAACACCAGCGAACTGCCCTGCGCCACCGCCGTCATGCCGGCGGGAAGCAGAGTGACCTTGCCCGCCTCGGGCGAGGTGCCTTCACGCGCGAGCAGCACCGGCAAGCGTGAGATCTTCGCCAGTTGTTCAACCAGTCGCTCATGTTTGCCGACTTCAAGATGCTGGTACAGCAATACCGGCACCGACAGTGCTTCCGGCAGGCTGGAGAGCAGCTGCCGGACCGCATCGGGACCACCGAGTCCGGCAAGGATGACCACGACTCCGTCCAGCCCAACCGGGTCATGGCTCGAGGGCGCAGTGTCCAGGCTCAAGGGCCCAGATGCGCTCGCGGCAGCCGAAACAGGAGCCGCAGCCGCAGAACTCTGCGCAACCTCGTCCATCGGCGCCAGCGCCAGGTTGCTGAAGTCAAAACTTGCCGCTTTCATCGCAGCCGGCGCAGCGGCTGGCGCGGGCGCTTTAGCAAGCGTTCTTGCCTCCGCCACGGGCGCGCCAACCACATCGAGGGCATCGATGGTTTCGGTGATGCCAGACTCATCGTCGGCGGCGCCGTACTGGCTGCTTGCGGCCTGGCGCTGATCTGTCTTCTCGAAAGCATCGAGCTGCGCGGCAAGCTCGGCGACATCGGCGTCCAGGCTACTGAAAGTCTCGACTGCTCCATCCTGGAAGCTTGAGAAGCTGATCGATTTGCCGAGGTTGAGCTCACCGAACTCGGAATCGGAAGGTTGGCTCAGCTCAGGCGCGGGCGCCGAGGCCCTGGCTGCGGCTTCACCAAGCTCGAGCGAACTCAGGTCGAAGTCGAGAGAAAAATCCGTGTCGAGGGTGAATTGCCCTGACGATTCCTCGCTGGCTGCCCCGGTCAGCGACGGACTGGTCGGCACAGAACTGGCCAACTCCGATGTCTCGACGGTGTAATCCTCGAGCCGCGCACTATCCATCAATTCCGCTGGGGTCGGCGGCGCACCCGGAACCGGCATGACTTCAGAGCCGGTGAATTCCGAATCCATCGGCGCTGCCGGCAGAAATTCTCCGCCCAGCAACTTGCTGGCGATGTGTCGCGCCCAGCGGTTGAGGTCCCAGCCATCGAGCTTCGAGGTGACTTCGGCATCGTCGAACATCACTTCGACGTCTGGCGCGGCCAGGAGTTCGTCAAAGCGCTCAAGCGCTGCTTCCGCGGCCGGTTCAAGGCTGACCAGGTAACAAGTCGGCGCCGCGGCGGCCACCGTTGCCGGATCAAGTTCGGCCGGATCGCCTTCCGCCACGATGCTGGCGCCACCCTCGGTAAGCGCCTTGTGCAATTGCTCTCGCGCTTTGCCAGCGCGCGCAAGCAGCGCTACTCGAACGGCCGTGTCAGCCATTGATTGCCTCCATGCCGAGCATCTCGAACACGTTGCGCATCAATTCCGGCTCCTGGTAGGGCTTGCCGAGATACCGGTCAACGCCGATTTCCATGGCACGCTGGCGATGTTTGTCGCCGGTACGCGAGGTGATCATGATGATCGGCACATCCTTGAGCCGCGGATCGGAACGCATGTTCTGGGCAACTTCGTAACCGTCCATGCGCGGCATCTCGATGTCGAGCAGCACCAGGTCAGGCACGCGTTCGGCCATCTTCTCGACTGCGTCCACGCCGTCCTTCGCGGTCATGACTTCCATGTTATTGCGCTCGAGCACGCGACCGGTGACCTTGCGCATGGTGATCGAGTCATCCACCACCATCACCACCGGCACGCGATGCGCGGCAACCACGGCAACCGGTTGCACCGGCGTCATGTCACGGACGATCGCACTTTGTCGGCGCACGAGTGGCGCGACGTCGAGGATCACCACCACGCGGCCGTCGCCCATGATGGTCGCGCCGAAAATTCCGGGCACCGAGTTGACTTGCGGACCTACCGGCTTGACCACGATCTCGCGGCTGCCGAGCACCTGGTCGATGGAGATTGCGGTGCGCAGGTCGCCAGATCTAGCCAGCAACAATGGCATCTGCAAACTGTCCTGCGCCTTGGCCGGCGCATGCCCGATCAGCGTGCCAAGGTCATGGATTGCATAGTCCTCACCGGCATAGACAAACACCGGATTGTCGCCGGCCAGTTGTTTTTCCAGATCGGCGCGCGCGATCCGGCCCACGCCTTGCACCGATGCGATCGGCACCGCGAAGCTGGTGTCGCCGATCTTGACGAACACCGCTTGCGTCACGGCCAGCGTGAACGGCAAGCGGATGATGAACTCGCTGCCCTTGCCTTGTTCCGAGCGTATCTGCAGCGTGCCGCCGAGCTGGCGGATTTCGCTATAGACCACGTCCATGCCGACGCCGCGGCCCGACAGGCGGCTGATGGTTTCGGCGGTTGAGAAACCGGACTCCAGTATCAGCCCGTACAGCGCTTCGTCGGACATCTCGGCATCGGCCTTGATCAGGCCGCGCTCGATCGCCTTGGCACGGATGGCGGCCTTGTCCAGGCCGCGGCCATCGTCACTGACCTTGAGCACGACTTCGGATCCTTCGCGATGGACCGCGATGCGGACGATGCCTTCCTCGGGCTTGCGCTGCTTGCGCCGTGCTTCCGGCAGTTCAAGCCCATGCGCCATGGCGTTCCGCAGCATGTGTTCCAGCGGCGCGGTCATGCGGTCAAGGACGTTACGATCCATTTCACCGGAAGCACCGTCGACCTTGAGCTGCACCTGCTTGCCGGTGTCGGTGGCGGCCTGGCGAAGCACGCGGCGCAGGCGTGGCACCAGCGCATCGAAGGGCACCATGCGCGTGCGCATGAGGCCTTCCTGCAGATCCGAGCTGACGCGCGATTGCTGCAGCAGCAAGGTTTCGTACTGGCGGGTGAGCTCGTCGAGCACGGTCTGCAGGTTGACCAGGTCGTTCGCGGATTCGTTGAGGCCGCGGGTCAGCTGCTGCTGGTTGGTGAAGCGATCGAGCTCCAGCGGATCGAAGCTTTCATCGTTCGATTCACCTTCGCGCTGGTAGCGCGCGACGATCTGCGCTTCTGTCTCGATGTCCAGGCGGCGCAGCTGCTCGCGCAGTCGCGTTGTCGTCTGGTTGAGCTCGCCGAGGTTGGCACGGAATGCACCCAGCTGCTGTTCCAGCCGGGCGCGGTAGATGGCGACTTCACCTGCATAGTTGACGAGCCGATCCAGCAAGTCGGCGCGAATTCGCACTTGTTCCTGCGGCGCGCGCACTCCGGTCATCTCGTCTTCGGCGCCAGCCTCGTCAAGCGGTGCCGACAAGGCATTCATGCCCGAAGCGACAGCAGCCTTTGGTGCTGGTGCTTGAGTTGGCGCGACGGCTTCCGCTTCCGAACTCGCAGTCGCTTCGCTCAGCGACTTGCCCTCAGCCAAAGCTTCGACCTGTGCGATCAATCCGGCCGGCAAGGCTATCGCCTTGCGCTCGCCGATGCGCGCAACCATGCCGTGCAAGCGGTCGAAGCCGCGCTCGAGCACGACCACACCGACGGAGTCGAGGCGTTGCCGGCCTTCCGCCACCGCTTCCAACAACGATTCCATGGCGTGACCAAGATCGCCGACGGCGAAGATGCCAGCCATGCGCGCCCCACCCTTGAGGGTGTGCAGGTCGCGTTGCAGGTTTGAAACCGATTCGCGGTCGTCGTGGTGGTCGCGCAGGCGCGCCAGCATGCCATCGGAATGGTCGAGCAAATCGTTGGACTCTTCCAGGAACAGATCCAGCAACTCGGTGTCGAGGTCGGTCAGGTCGAGAGCTGCATCCGGATCAGCAGGGTCCTGCGCGATGGGCACGTTGGGACGCGCCAGGAATGCCGTGGCGGGCTCGACGGCAACCGGCGCCTGGACAGGCTCCATCTCCTCCGGATCATCCTGGAACAACAGCTCGCCGTCGTTGACGACTTCGGGTTCACCAGCTGCGTGGGTTCCCTCGGCGATAGATTCTTCAGCGACGGTTTCTTCAGCCGGGGCTTGCTCGGGCTCGGCTTCAGCAACAGCCTCTACAACGGCGTTGGGCTCAGCGG
>JAYSXN010000281.1:0-4408 GCA_043717405.1 Gammaproteobacteria bacterium | reverse complement strand
CAGCGGCCGCTGCAGACGCGGCCTTGAGCTCACGGAACCGGGTCAACACGCGAGTGAATTCGGCCTGCAATTGGGCAAGGGCAGCGCTGCGCGTGACTTGCAGGGCCAGCTGTTTGACCCGCTCGGCGTGCAACCCGCGAATGGTCGCCTGTTTATCGTCGAGCACGCGCCGGTTCTCAAGTTCGGCCTCGGAGGCCTGGCCCAGCATCGTGGTCAGGTTCTCAGTCAGGTTCTTGATGCTGACGTCGGTTGATTCCAAGGTCAGCTTGAGCAGCGAAATGCGCTCGTTGTAGGCGCGCGTTACATCGGCCTCGGTCTGGTACGCCGACATCATGATTTCTTCCTGGCGGCGCTCATTGCTCGCTGCTTCTTCGGCCAGCGCTGCCGCCTTCGCCGCTGCTGCCTGTTGCGCCCGTTCCTCAGCGGTCAATGCGCGGTCGACGCTGCCGGTGGCGGCGCCCGTGCGGGTGCTGAATTCGCGTCGCGCCTGGTCCACTGCTTCCGGCGGCAGGGCGTCGTCGTAGTGGACCTTGCCCTGCTTGTCGACCCAACGATAAAGCTTCGGGCCAGCGGCCCAGGCGGAGACGGGCACGGCAAGGGCGAGCAACAACACAACGCACAGAGTCTTGCGGATCATTGGTTCAGCCTTCTTCGGCACTGCTGCCATATCGGGAACGATACGCCACCAATGCCGATTTGTGAGCAGTCAATTCGGACCGGCAGTCGGCCAGTTCAAGCAGTTCGTCCAGACCGGCGATGGCGATGACGGGCAAGCCGAATTGCGCCGATAGTTCCTGCGTGGCGGAACGTTCGCCCTGCTGGCCGCGCTCCTGGCGATCAAGCGCGATCAGCACTCCACACGCCTTGGCGCCGGCCGCGGCAATGATATCCAGCGATTCGCGGATTGCCGTGCCGGCAGTAATTACGTCATCGACGATGAGCACGCGACCACGCAACGGCGCACCGATCAGGCTGCCGCCTTCGCCATGGCTCTTGGCCTCCTTGCGGTTGAAGGCCACTGGCACATCGCGACCCTGTGCAGCCAGGGCAACCGACAGCGCCGTCGCCAGGGCGATCCCCTTGTACGCCGGGCCGAAAAGCATGTCGTACTCGAGCCCTGAACTGAATAGAGCCTGCGCGTAGCAGTTGCCAAGTGTCGCCAGCGCCTGGCCGGAATCGAACAAGCCGGCATTGAAGAAATAGGGGCTGACGCGTCCGGACTTGAGGGTGAACTCGCCAAAACGCAGCACCTGCCGCTGCAGCGCAAGTTCAAGGAACTGCTGTTGATAAGGCTGCATGAACAAGATCCATCGGAAGTGCGCATTGTGCCGGAGACATCGGCTGGTCGCCATGGATGTGACCGGACCGCGTATATCCCGGGCTGCTTGCGCTAGGCTTGGGGTTGGACAAGTCAGGGCGCGGAGTGTTTTGAGAATCACTACCTTCAATGCCAACGGGTTGCGCTCGGCGACGGGCAAGGGTTTTTTCGACTGGTTCGCCCAGCAGGATGTGGACGTGCTGTGCCTGCAGGAAACCAAGGCGCAGGAACACCAGTTGGCCGATGCCTGCTTCCGGCCAGCCGGCTACCGCGCCTGGTTTCGTGACGCGAGTACGCGCATGGGCTATTCGGGCGTGGCCATTTATGCCCGTCGCGAGCCGGACAGCGTGCATACCGCGCTGGGCTGGCCCGAGTTCGATGAGGAAGGGCGGTACATTGAGGCACGCTTTGGCAACCTGAGCGTGGTTTCACTGTACCTGCCGTCCGGATCGTCGAAGGACGTAAGGCAGGAGTTCAAGTTCAAGGTCATGGACTGGATCACGCCCATCTTCACTGCATGGCAGCGCACCGGCCGCGACTATGTGCTGTGCGGCGACTGGAACATTGCGCACACGCCGATGGATATTCGCAACGCGCGCGGCAACGCAAAGAACTCCGGCTTCCTGCCGGAGGAGCGCGCCTGGCTGACCGAACTATTCGAGACACATGGGTGGGTCGACAGCTATCGGTACCTTCGGCCCGACGGCCAAGACTACACGTGGTGGAGCCAGCGTGGCGCAGCGCGGGCCAAGAACGTTGGCTGGCGCATTGACTATCAGGTGGTCAGCCCGTCCCTGCGCGACCGCCTGCGTGATTGCGCCATCGCCGCTGAGCCGAAGTTTTCCGACCATGCGCCCTATACCGTGGAGTTCTCGGCATGAGCGCTGCCAACGGCGCTCGCCCGTCGGTCTGGCAAGCCTTCAGCCAGCCCTCGGCCTGGACGATGTTCTTCCTTGGCTTTTCATCTGGCCTGCCTTTCCTGCTGGTCGCCGGCACGCTGGCGTATTGGCTGAAGGATGAGGGCATCGAGCTTAAAGAAATCACCGTGATCGCCAGCGCCGGCCTGACCTATGGCCTGAAGTTCTTGTGGGCGCCTTGGCTGGATCATTCGCTGCCGCCCTTCTTCAGCCGACTGGGGCAACGTCGCGGCTGGCTGCTGGTGGCGCAGGGCGGGGTCATGCTCGGGCTGGCAGCCATGGCGTTGATTGGCACCGACCACATGCCCGCTTTCATCGGCGCAACGGTACTGGTTGCATTCGCCGGGGCCACGCAGGACATTGCCGTCGACGCTTACCGAATCGAGATTGCCCCGCCCTCGCAGCAAGGCGCGCTGGTCGCCACTTACTCGTTGGGTTACCGCGTGGCCTTGGTACTGGCTGGCGCACTGGCGCTGATCCTGGCCGACCACATGGCCTGGCCCTACGTCTATGGCTTGCTCGCGACGTTCATGGCCGTTCCTATCATCGCCAATCTCAAGGCCACCGAGCCTGAGGTCCGGCGAAGCGTGCCTGTCGGCTGGCGGGATTCCATGCAGCAGATGCTGATTGATCCGTTCGCGGATTTTTTCAGCCGTTATGGGGCGTTTCTCGCGCTCGCCCTCCTGCTTTTCATTCTGCTTTTCAAGATACCCGAGCAGGCGCTGGTCGGCGGAATCATGAGCCCCTTCTACCTGGACATGGGCTTCACCAAATCGCAAATCGGCGCGATTACAAAAATATACGGCGTCTGGATCGGCATGGTCGGCGTCTTTGCCGGCGGCATGGCGGTCGCCCGCTGGGGCGTGCGCAAGCCGCTGCTTGCAGCGGTTGTTTTGTGCGCCTCCAGCAACCTGTTGTACCTGTGGCTGATCGCCAACCCAGGCAACCTCGCCGTGCTGACGGCGGTAATTTCCTGTGAGAACTTCACGCTGGGGTTCCTCGGCACCGCGACCGTTGCCTTCCTGTCATCGCTGGTCAACAGGCAGCATACGGCGACGCAATATTCGCTGCTCAGCTCCATGGTCAACCTCCCCGGCAAAGTCCTGGGCATCTTTGCCGGCGGCATCGTGGAAGCGACCAGCTACGGCCATTACTTCGTGATTGCGACGCTAGCCGTACTGCCGGCGACGCTGTTGTTCCTTTGGCTGATGCCGCGGCTTAAAGTGCACGTGCCGGAGGCATAGAGATGGCCGACTTCCTGTTGCGCGACATCGATGACCATGTGGCAGAGCGCATCAAGGAGCTGGCGCGGCAGCGCGGCTGGCCGCTGAACGATGTGATTCTGCACCTGGTCAAGCAGGCGCTCGGCCTCAGCGAGCCCGACCCGCCGCCGGTGCCTGGTGATATCGCCAGGCTTCTGGGAGCTTGGGACGATGCCGAGGCGCGTGCATTCAACGAGGCAATGTCGGCATTCACCGGCTTGCCCGACGATGCGCCGAGTTACCTGATCGAGGACATGGCCAAGCGCAACAAACATCCGGAGTGATGGGACGTTGGCCGCCAGGCCGACGTGTCACCAGCCATTGAGGCCTGGGTAAAGGCAGCCAAGAACGCGTGGTCCACGCGCTCCGGTCACTGCGACAAGATTACCAGGCCGGAAAGCCATGGCCTCACGGGCGAGCCAGGCGAAGGCCATGGCCTCCATGAAGTCCGGGTCGATCCCATGAACTGCAGTCGATTCAACCTGCGTGCCAGGCAGCGCGGCGGTGAGTTCCGCCATCAGCTGGCGGTTGTGCACGCCACCGCCGCAGACCAGCAGCCGGGCGCAATCTGGTAGCTGGCTGCGCAATGCCTGTGCCGATGTGAGCGCGGTAAACCGGCACAGCGTCGCTTGCACATCCGCAGGTGAGGCAACCAGGCCTTGCAGGCGATCGATGAGCCAGCCTTCGTGAAACTGATCGCGGCCGGTGCTCTTTGGCGGCGGCAACGCGAGCCAGGGGTCATTGGTCAATTTGGCCAGCAAGCCGGTATGCACCAAACCACTGGCGGCAAAGGCGCCGTCACGATCGAAGGGTTCGCCATGATGCCGTCGGCACCAGGCATCCATCAGCCCGTTTCCGGGGCCCGTGTCGAAGCCGCTGACTTCCCCGACAGCCGGCAGCAGTGAAAGGTT
>JAYSXN010000029.1:0-7393 GCA_043717405.1 Gammaproteobacteria bacterium | reverse complement strand
ACCTGGCCGAGTTCTGGATGATCGAGCCGGAAATCGCGTTCGCCAACCTCGACGATGACGCCAATCTTGCCGAGGCGTTCCTGAAATATATTTTCCGGGCCGTGCTGGATGAGCGCGGCGACGACCTCGCCTTCCTGGCCGAGCGGGTCGAGAAAAATGCGATCACCAAACTGGAAGCGTTCATC
The DNA here is from genome assembly GCA_043717405.1 of Gammaproteobacteria bacterium. GTDB lineage: Bacteria > Pseudomonadota > Gammaproteobacteria > Xanthomonadales > Xanthomonadaceae > Arenimonas. The sequence continues at coordinate 7,208 of JAYSXN010000029.1, read as the reverse complement.
GCCGCGCCGTTCGAGCGCATCGAGTACACCGATGCGGTGATAATGCTGCAGAAATCCGGGCACAAGTTTGATTTCCCGGTCGAATGGGGCCTCGACCTGCAGACCGAGCACGAGCGCTGGCTGACCGAGGTGCATGTGGGCCGCCCGGTGGTGGTGGTCAACTATCCGGAACAGATCAAGGCCTTCTACATGCGCCTCAACGACGACGGCCGCACCGTCGCCGCGATGGATGTGCTGGCGCCGGGCATCGGCGAGATCATCGGTGGATCGCAGCGAGAGGAGCGCCTCGACGTGCTCGACTCGCGGCTGGCACAGTTTGGCCTGGACCCGGCGCATTACGAGTGGTACCGCGATTTCCGCCGCTACGGCACCGTGCCGCATTGCGGCTTCGGCCTGGGCTTCGAGCGCCTGGTCGTGTACGTGTGCGGGTTGTCCAATATCCGCGACGCCATTCCCTACCCGCGCGCACCGGGCCTGGCGACGTATTGAGCCATGGCCCAGGCCTTGCTTTTCCTGTTCCTGGGCCTGGCAGGCTCGGCGGGCCCGGCCCACTTCGGCATGCGTGTGTTGTCGCACCGGCAGCAGTTGGATCGTGGCCTTTCATTTGCGCCCGGCACGCAGGACGGCGGGCTCGCGTATAGCTGGTGGCTGATGTGCTTCGGCCAGCGCCGGCTGGGTGACTCGGCCTTGCGTCAGTTCGGCAACATCGCCGGCGTCATGGGCTGGATCACACTCATTGGCGTAATCGGCAGCGCCGTCGCCATCACCGCAAAGGCAGGACTGCAATGATCGAAGACCCGGAAATGTACGAGGGCTACCAGGCGCAGGATTTCGAGCGCGAGGAATGGTGGCTGGCCGCGCCCGAACACCTGCTGGTATGGGCCAGGCTGCGTGTACTGCACAGCGGCGTGGCGCATGTGTTCGACAGCCAGGGCGACACGCTCACCTATGAAAGCGACGACATCGCCCGCGCCGCGCTGATGGACGCCGATTTCCGCGCGCTGGAAGGCATGGACGACGACGACGCCGAAACCATCGGCTTGCTGCTGGAGGAATTGCAGCCACCGCACGGCGAGAGCGACGAGGAAATGTTGCCGCAGATGATCCGCACGCTCGGGCCGCGGCACTGACATGTACAGCCCGGCTGCCTTTGCCAGCAAGGACCTCGCGCAACTCGACGCGTTGGCTGCTGCCAATTCCTTTGCCACGCTGATCACCATCGACAACGGCGCCCCTTTCATCTCGCATCTGCCAGTGCTGTATTCGCGCAATGGCGACCAGGTGCTCATCCGCGGCCATTGGGCGCGCGTCAATCCACAGGCGCGTCACTCGGGCAGCGCGACGCTGGTTCTGCATGGTCCCGATGCCTATATCTCCCCGTCCTGGTATGCGGACAAGGAAGCTGCGGCGCGCGTGCCGACCTGGAATTATGCCGTCGCGCATCTGACGGGAAAACTGGAAACCAGCGAAGATGAAACCGTGCTGGCCACGCTGGTTTCGGAACTATCGGTGTTGCACGAAACCGGTGTCGGCAGCGACTGGCGCTTCGATGCATCCCGCGAAGGCATGCGCAGGCAGCTGCGTGGCATAACCGGCTTCGCGATGCGACCCGATCGGATAGAGCTGAAGTTGAAGCTCAGCCAGAATCATCCGCCCGCCAACGTCACTGGCGCGGCAGGCGCCCTAGACGCGCTGCCGGCTCCGCGTGCACCCGCAGCCGCAGTGGCGGCGTTGATGCGCCAACATCTTGAACTGCGTGCGGCGCTGCAAGCATGAGCGGCTCACTTTCCGGCCGGCATGCCCTGGTGTGCGGCGCTTCCGAAGGAATCGGTCGCGCGAGTGCGCAGGCCTTGGCGCTGCTCGGTGCAACCGTCACGGTGCTGGCCCGGCGTCAAAACAAGCTCGACGAGGCGCTGGCGTCGCTGGACCGCAGCAGTGGACAGCAGCATCGATCAATTGCGGTGGACCTGTCCGACCCGTTACGACTCGCGCAAGCGGCGCAGGCACTCGCAGCATCGCAACCGGTGCACATCCTCATCAACAACACCGCCGGTCCGCCAGGCGGCCCCGCGCATGGTGCTGACCCGGCCAGCTACCTGGCCGTGTTCCAGCAACACCTTATCGCCAACCAGATCCTGTTGCAGGCGGTGCTGCCGGGCATGCGAGCGGCAGGTTGGGGACGCGTGGTCAACATCATCTCGACCTCGGTGAAGGAGCCCATCGCCAACCTGGGCGTGTCCAACACCATCCGCGGTGCGGTGGCCAGCTGGGCAAAGACCCTGGCCAGTGAACTGGGCGGCTTCGGCATTACCGTCAACAATGTCTTGCCTGGGTACACGCGTACGCAGCGGCTTCAACAGATCCTCGAAGAGCGCGCCGGCGCGACCGGCAAGAGCACAGCCGAGATTGCCCAAGCGATGCTGGCTACCGTGCCCGTTGGGCGCTTCGCCGAAGCCACGGAGATTGCCGGGGTAGTTGCTTTCCTGTGCTCGCCGCAGGCAGATTACGTCAACGGCATCAATCTGCCGGTAGACGGCGGCAGGACGCGATCGCTATGAACCAGTCAGGCTACGACCCTTCCAACCAGCGCAACTCCTTGCGCGTGCCCTACGCCTCGCGGCTGCTGGTCGTGCATGACCGCGTGGCCTGGCGCGCTGACCTGCAGGACCTGTCCGAAGGCGGCTGCGCGGTCTCCCGTCCAGAGGACTGCACGCTTGAAATCGATGCGCTGGTGCGCTTGTTCTTCGTGGATTCGCCCGGCCGCACCGTCGGCATCGACGCCCGGGTCGCCCGTGACGATTCGCGCAGCCTTGGCTTCGAGTACCACGAGCCGCAGATTTTTCCAGACGCGCCCGACGCACTCGACTGATCGTCGCAGGCACCGCGCCCTGTGCGCGGACCGGGCGGCAAGGTAGGCTTGTGCGATGCTTCAGCTTGCCCACCTCATCAATGGCAAATCCTGCCCGCCCACAAGCGGAGGGTGGCTGGACGTGCACGAGCCGGCCACCGGCGCGGTGTATGCGCAATGCCCTGCGGGCGACGCCGCCGATATCCAGCGCGCGGTCGCCGCGGCGCGTGGCGCAGCGCCAGCCTGGGCGGCGCTTGCCGCCAGCGAGCGCGGCCGCTGGCTTGGCCGCTTGGCTGATGCCCTGGAAGCCCGACTGGAGGATTTCGCTCAGGCCGAATCGCGCGACGCCGGCAAGCCGCTCGCGCTGGCGCGCAATCTCGAGATCCCGCGCGCGGTCAGCAACTTGCGTTTTTTCGGAGCCGCCGCCAGCCAGTTCGCCAGTGAATCCCACCAAGGCGAGTCCGGGCTCAACATCACCCTGCGCCAGCCGCTTGGTGTGGTTGGCTGCATCAGCCCGTGGAACCTGCCGTTGTATCTTTTCACGTGGAAGATTGCGCCAGCACTCGGCGCCGGCAATTGCGTGGTCGCCAAACCCAGCGATGTCACGCCGGTCAGCGCATGGATGCTCGGTGAATTGGCGGCATCAATTGATTTCCCGCCAGGCGTGCTCAACATCGTGCACGGCCTGGGTGCCGCGGCAGGCAAGGCGCTGGTGGAACACGCGGGTGTCAAGGCGATAAGTTTCACCGGCAGCACCGCAGTGGGACGCGGCATAGCCACGCATTGCGCCAGTGCCCTGAAGAAATCGTCGCTGGAGTTGGGCGGCAAGAACGCAACGCTGGTGTTTGCCGATGCGCCGCGAGCCGGTTTGCTGGACACCGTTTTGCGTTCGGCCTTCCAGAATTCCGGTCAGATCTGCCTGTGCGGATCCCGGCTGCTGATAGAGCGCCGTTATTACGACGAGTTTCGCGATGCATTCGTCGCGCGCGCCCGCCAACTGGTGCCTGCCGACCCGCAGCTGGCCGGCACCGCCATGGGCGCTATCGCTTCGCGAGAGCACCTCGACAAAGTCATGGGGCACATCCAGCTCGCCCGCGATGAAGGCGGCCGCGTGCTGTGCGGCGGCAACGCCGTGCAGCCGGCGGGCCGCTGTGAAAACGGCTGGTTCATCGCTCCTACCGTCGTTGAAGGCCTCGGCCCCGAGACGCGCACCAATTGCGAGGAAATCTTTGGACCGGTGGTGACGCTGCAGCCCTTCGATGACGAAGAGGAAGCGCTCGCGCTGGCCAATGCTTCTGCGTATGGCCTCGCTGCGAGCGTGTGGACCAATGACCTGCGCCGCGCGCATCGTCTGGCCGCGGGCCTGGATGTTGGCGTGGTCTGGATCAACACCTGGCTGCAGCGCGACCTGCGCACGCCCTTCGGCGGCATGAAGCAATCGGGCCTGGGTCGTGAAGGCGGTCTGGAAGCGATGCGCTTTTTCACGGAAGCCAAGAACGTTTGCATAGACCTGGGATAAGCCGATGCCACAACTGGAACAATTGCTGGAGCGCAACCGCGAGTGGGCCGATCGCGTTCGCCAGGAAGACCCGACATTCTTCAAGCGCCTGTCCGCGCAGCAGGCACCGAAATACCTGTGGATCGGTTGTTCGGATTCACGCGTGCCGGCCAACCAGATCATGGGCCTCGCGCCGGGGGAGGTCTTCGTCCATCGCAACATCGCCAACGTGGTCGTTCACACCGACCTCAATTGCCTGAGCACGATCCAGTTTGCCGTGGACCTGCTCAAGGTCGAACACATCCTGGTGGTCGGCCACTATGGCTGCAGCGGCGTGCACGCGAGCCTGACCGGCACGCGCGTGGGCCTGGCCGACAACTGGCTGCGCCACATCGGCGATGTCGCCTCCAAACACGCCGGACGCTTGCGCGCGGCGGGCATGGAATCCCTGCGCCACGCCGCCCTGTGCGAACTCAACGTGATCGAGCAGGTCATGAACGTTTGCCAGACCACGATACTCGACGATGCCTGGGCACGCGGGCAACAGGTCTGCGTGCATGGCTGGATCTACGGGTTGCACGACGGCCGCGTACGCGACCTGCGGATGGACGTCGCTGGCCGCGACGAGTTGCAACCGACCTACGAGCAGGCGCTGGCGCGGCTCGACAACCCCGTGGCGCTCGCGTGAGCAACGCCGCTATCCATGCCGAAGCGGCGCCCCGCGCGGTTGGCCGCTATCCGCACGCGCGTCGCGTCGGCAATTTGCTGTTCCTGTCAGGCATCGGCCCACGAATGGCGGGCGATGACAGCATTCCGGGAAACGTCTACGGAAGCGATGGCGCACTCGTTGGCCGCGACATCGTTGCGCAATGCCACGCGGTGTTTGCCAACGTGAGCTCGGTGCTGCTTGCCAGCGGCGCTGCCTGGGGCGACCTGGTGGATGTCACGGCGTACCTGACCGACATGGCCGAAGACTTCAATGCATACAACCTTGTCTGGTCCGAGTATTTTCCCGATGCCGCCAGCGCGCCGTGCCGCACCACGCTGGGCATCACTGCGTTGCCCACGGCCGTCGCCATCGAACTGAAGTGCCTTGCCGTGCTGCCGGGAGACGCCTGATGCTGACCGCTGCCTTCAACCTGCAGGCATGGATTGAAGAACACCGGCACTTGCTCAAGCCGCCGGTGGGAAACAAGTGCATAGTCGATGGCGACTTCATCATCATGATCGTTGGCGGTCCGAACGAGCGTCACGATTACCATTGGGATGCGGGGCCGGAGTTTTTTTTCCAGCTCGAAGGGCAGATGGTGTTGAAGGTGCAGGATGAGGGCCGGGCGCGCGACATTCCGATCAAAGCCGGCGAAATCTTCTACCTGCCGCCAGGCACGCCGCATTCGCCGCAACGCATGGCCGGCTCGATCGGGTTGGTGGTCGAGCGCAAGCGCCTGCCGCACGAACAGGATGGATTGCTCTGGTTCTGCGAGCGCTGCAACCACAAGCTGTACGAGGAATTCTTCCTGCTGCAGGACATCGAGAAGGATTTTCCTGCTGTCTTTGCCCGCTACCGCGCTTCCGAATCCAGGCGCACCTGCAGCGAGTGCGGCCACCTGAACCCGGCTTAGGTAAACTAAGGCATGCTCAAGATCGACACCCATGCCCACTACTTGCCGCGCGACTGGCCCGATCTCGCGACGCGCTACGGCGACAACCGCTTCCCGGTGATCCACCACGGTGAGGACGGCCGCCACCGCATCTACAAGGACGGCAAGTTCTTCCGCGAAATCTGGCCGAAGACCTGGGATCCCGACGTCCGCATCGCCGATTACGCGCGCTTCGACGTGCAAGTGCAGGTCATCAGCACCGTACCGGTGATGTTCTGCTACACCTCCAAGCCGCAACACGCGCTGGAGCTGCACCAAGCCTTGAATGACCACATGGCCGAGACCTGCCGTGGCCATCGGCGCAATTACGCCGGCATCGGCACAGTGCCGCTGCAATCGCCGCGGCTGGCGGTGCAGGAACTGGAGCGTTGCATCGACCAGCTCGATTTGCAGGGCGTGCAGATCGGTTCGCACATCAACGAATGGAATCTCGACGACGAAGCGCTGACGCCGTTCTTCGAGGCCGCGCAGGACTTGCAGGCAGCCATACTGATCCATCCCTGGGACATGATGGGCACCGACAGCATGCCCAAGTACTGGATGCCCTGGCTGGTCAGCATGCCGGCCGAGCAATCGCGCGCGGCGTGTTCACTGATCTTCGGCGGCGTGCTGGAAAAATTCCCGCGCCTGAAAATCTGTTTCGCGCATGGTGGCGGCAGCTTTCCATACACCATCGGCCGCATCGAACATGGCTTCAACATGCGCCCGGACCTGGTCGCGGTGGACAACCCCCGCAACCCGCGTGAGTATTTCGGCAAGCTGTACTTTGACTCCTGCGTGCACGACCCGCGCGCGCTTCGTTACCTGATCGACACCGTCGGGATGGACAGCGTGATGCTCGGCACTGATTACCCGTTTCCACTTGGCGAGCAGGAACCCGGCAGCGGCATCGCCGCGCTCAGGCTGGACGTAAAGGCGCAGGCGCGACTTTACCACGGCACCGCCCTCGAGTGGCTCGGGCTGCCGCGTGCGCGCTTTGACTGACATGGCCAACGTCGCTGACACCTGGACGGACGCGTTCGAGCAGGCGCGTCGCGAGGATGCCGCTGATCCGCTGGCGAGCTTCCGCGATGAATTCTGCATTCCGCCGCATGGCGATGGCGTGCAATCCTATTTCTGCGGCAATTCGCTCGGCTTGCAGCCCAAGGCCGTGCGCGGCGCAGTGATCACCGAACTCGATCAGTGGGCACGGCATGCAGTG
>JAYSXN010000280.1:0-4439 GCA_043717405.1 Gammaproteobacteria bacterium | reverse complement strand
CACGTTGCCGGGCAAACGCAATTGCTCAATCCGCTGGAAGTGATCAGCGCCAACACCGACAAGCACTACTTGGCGCAGCTGGGCGCGAGCGGCATTGCCGTGGTGCGAAGTGTTTTTGTCGAACCCGGTGAATCTGCGGAGCAGGCCGTGTCGACGTTCCTGCGCGGCCATCCCGATGCGGCGGAATTCGTGGTCAAGCCGGCGGTGGGCGCCGGGTCGCGCGATGCGCAGCGTTATTTGCGCGCGCAGGAAGCCGCGGCGGTCGCGCACGCGCAGCGACTGCTCGCTCAGCAACGCAGCGTGCTGCTGCAACCTTACCTGCAGTCGGTAGATGCCGATGGTGAAACAGCGCTGATATTTTTCGATGGCCAGTTCAGCCACGCGATTCGCAAGGGCCCGTTGCTGCAGCCGGACCAAGGCCCCACGCGGGCCCTGTTCGCACCGGAAAAAATCAGCGCACGCCATCCTGGGGCCGACGAACTGGCGCTGGCGCAGGCTACGCTCGCCGCCCTGCCGCAGTCGCCGCTGCTGTATGCGCGCGTGGACCTGATCCGCGCCGCCGACGGCACGCCAAGGGTTCTCGAGCTCGAACTCACCGAGCCGTCGCTGTTCTTCGAGCACGCGCAAGGATCCGCGGCGCGTTTTGCGGCCGCGCTCAAGCTTCGGCTCGCAGCTCACGCTGCTGGCAGCGCCGCGTCGCAAGCAGCCACAGCCAGGGAAGCGGCCAGCCCATGAAAGCACTTGTTACCGGCGGCACCGGGTACATCGGTTCGCACACCTGCGTTGAACTCATCGGCCGCGGCCACGACGTCCTGATCGTGGATAACCTGGTCAACAGTTCCGTGCGCGTGCTCGACCGCTTGCAGGTCATCAGCGGCACGAAGCCCCTGTTTGTCGAAGCCGATGTCTGCGATGCCGCGGCAATGCGCGCGACCATAGGCGAGTTCCAGCCCGACGTGGTGCTGCACTTTGCCGCGCTGAAAGCCGTCGGTGAGAGCAGCATCAAGCCGCTGGAATATTACCGCAACAATTTCTGCGGCACGGTCACGCTGCTGGAAGCGATGCGCGACAGCGACGTCAAGCGCATCGTCTACAGTTCATCGGCAACAGTCTATGGCGACCCGGAAGTCTGCCCGATCACCGAATCGGCGCCGCGCTCGGCAACCAATCCCTATGGCCGCACCAAGTTGATCACCGAGGATCTCCTCACGGACCTGGGCAAGGCCGACGCCGCGCTGCAAGTGGCGACGTTGCGCTATTTCAACCCGGTCGGCGCGCATCCGTCAGGAATGATCGGTGAAGATCCCACCGGCACGCCCAACAACCTGATGCCCTACGTATGCCGCGTTGCTGTCGGCCGCTTGCCGGCGTTGCCGGTGTTTGGCAACGACTATCCAACGCCTGATGGCACCGGAGTGCGCGATTACATCCATGTTGTCGACCTGGCGCGTGCGCACGTGGACGCCATCGACGCACTGCAGCGCCGCGGCGCGAGCCTGACCGTGAACATCGGCACCGGCCAGGGTTATAGCGTGCTCGACGTGGTGCAGGCCTTCCAGGCAGCCAGCGGCCGCTCCATTCCCTATGAGATACGCCCCCGCCGCACCGGCGACATCGCGCGCTGCTATGCCGATCCGACGCTGGCAGCGCAGTTGCTTGGCTGGCGCAGTGAATTCGGCCTGCAGCGCATGTGTGAAGACGCCTGGCGCTGGCAGCAAGCCAATCCAGCCGGCTTCGGCTAAAATACTCGCTCCCCCGGGCGATGGGCCCGGGCAGCAGGGATTGCTACGATGAAAATTCTGGTCGCCTACAAGCGCGTCGTTGATTACAACGTGCGCATCCAGGTGCGCGCCGACGGTTCCGGCGTGGTCACCGAAGGCGTCAAGCTGTCGGCCAATCCGTTCGATGACATCGCCCTGGAAGAAGCCTTGCGCCTGCGCGACAAGGGCGCGGCGACGGAAGTGGTGGTGTGCACCATCGGACCCGCCGATTGCCAGGCGCACTTGCGCAATGGCCTGGCGATGGGCGCCAATCGCGCCATTCATGTCGTTACCGACCAGCCGGTGCAGCCGCTCACGGCGGCACGCGTGCTGCTCAAGCTGGTCGAGAAGGAGCAACCGGGCCTGGTGATCCTGGGCAAGCAGGCGATCGATGACGACGCCAGCCAGACCGGGCAGATGCTTGCAACCTTGTGGGGCCGGCCGCAGGCGACTTTCGCCAGCAAGGTCGAGATCACCGGCGAAACCGCGCGCGTGACGCGTGAAGTCGATGCCGGTCTCGAGACCCTCGACGTGGACCTGCCGGCGGTAATCACCACCGACCTGCGCTTGAACGAGCCGCGCTTCATCAAGCTGCCCGACATCATGAAGGCCAAATCCAAGCCGATGGAAACGCTGCAACTCACCGAACTGGGCGTGCAACCCGAGAACCTGTTGACCACGACGCATTACGCCGCGCCAGGCAAGCGCAGCAAGGGTGTGATGGTCAAGGATGTCGCCGAACTGGTGTCACTGCTGAAAGCCAAGGGCCTGGCATGACCGTCGCGCAAGCAAGGAGCGCCCCGTGAGCAAAGTACTGATCGTCGCCGAGCATCTGAACGGCAAATTGAATTCGTCGACTGCGCGTTGCGTCACCTGCGCGACCGCGATGAAGCCCGAAGCCATCGACGTGCTGGTGCTGGCCGACGCGCCCGATGCCATTGCCGCCGAAGCGGCGCGCATCGCCGGAGTCAGCCGCGTGCTGACCGTCGCCAATACCGCCAACGCGCATTCGCTCGCGCAAGTATTGGCGCCGCAGATTGCCGCGCTGGCCAAGGACTACACGCATGTGCTCGTCGCCTCGACCACATTCGGCAAGGATCTGATGCCTTGCGTTGCGGCTCTGCTCGGTGTGGCACAGGTCAGCGACCTGATGGCTGTGGAGGATGCACATACCTTCAAGCGGCCGATCTATGCAGGCAACGCAATCATCACGGTGACGGCGCCTGCGGATCGAATCGTAGTGGCGACGGTGCGCACCGCGTCCTGGCCGGCGAGCGGTGATGGCGGCAATGCGCCGGTGTCCGCGGCTAGCGTCGAGGTCGCGCTGCCAACGCACACGCGCTTCGTCGGCTTGCAGCAGGGCAAGAGTGATCGGCCCGACCTGCAAAGCGCGCGCAAGGTGGTGTCCGGTGGCCGTGCATTGGGGTCCGCCGATGCGTTCAAGATCATCTATTCGCTGGCCGACAAGATGGGCGCCGCCGTGGGTGCCTCGCGCGCCGCGGTGGATGCCGGTTACGTGGCCAATGAGTTGCAGGTCGGCCAGACCGGCAAGATCATTTCGCCAGAGCTGTACGTGGCAATCGGCATCTCCGGCGCGATCCAGCACCTGACCGGCATCAAGGATGCGGGCACTATCGTCGCCATCAACAAGGACGGCGATGCGCCGATCTTCGAGATTGCCGATTACGGGCTGGTCGGCGACCTGTTCCAGATCTTGCCGGAACTCGAACGCGCGCTTTGAAGCAGGTTTTGCCAGTCACTGAAAAACCGCTGTGGAGCCCGGGCAAGGATCGTACTGACGGCGCCAACCTGAGCCGTTTCATGCGCTTCGTGCGCGCCGAAACCGGGAACGCCGACCTCAACAGCTACGCGCCCCTGTACCGGTTTTCCATCGAGCAGCCGGCCACGTTCTGGACGCTGCTCTGGGACTTCGTGGGCATCCGCAGCAGCGGCGAGCGCAGCCCGGTCCTGGTCGGCGAGGACATGTCGGCGACCCGATGGTTTCCGGAAGTGCAATTGAATTTCGCGCAGAACCTGCTGCGCTTCGACGACGACCGTGTCGCCATCCGCTGCCATGACGATGCTGGCGAGCATGCTGCCATCAGCTACGCGCAACTGCAGCGTCGGGTCGCGGCTTTGGCTGCGGCACTCAAGGAGTACGGCCTTCAGCCCGGCAACGTCGTGGCCGCGTTATTGCCGAACGTTCCGGATGCGCTGATCGCGATGCTTGCGTCGGCGAGCCTGGGCGCCATCTGGTTCAGTTGCCCGTTGTCGGCTTCTGGCGATGAGGCCCGAGCCGTATTGGCGCAACTGCAGCCGAAGATAATTTTTGCCGCCGCCGAAAGCGCGCATGACTATGCCGACCTGGCACTGGTGGTGCGAGTCGGTGCCGACTGGCGGGAGGCTGATAACGCCGGCGGCTGCACCAGCATCGAATTGCTGGCTGCACCGTTTGCCGACGCAGCGCAGGAGTTCACCGCACTGCCCTTCGGCCAGCCCTTGTTCCTGACCTGCACAACCACGCCGCAAGGCAGCAGCGAGATGCTCGTGCACAGCGCGGGAGGCACGCTGATCCAGCACTTGAAAGAGCTGGTGCTGCACGCCGACCTCAAGCGCGAAGACAAGGTGTTCTTCCACGCCGGCAACGATTCGATGGCCTGGTACTGGCTGGCGTCGGGC
>JAYSXN010000279.1:0-4443 GCA_043717405.1 Gammaproteobacteria bacterium | reverse complement strand
AGCACGTAACGGCCAGGAAATTTCCAGAAGTTGCGCTTCAGCCACATGCGTCGCTGCAGGCCACTGCCGAACAGTCGTGGCGCATCGGCGAGCGCCCGGCCTTCGTAGCGAACAACCGCTTCGGCGGTTGAGTAGCGGTTCTGCTTGGTCAGCCAGTGCTCAAGGCTAGGACTGTCGCGATGCTCGATCTGGCCGCGCAGCATTCCCTGTTTACCATCGATTCGTGCGTGCTCATTGGCGATGACGTCGGTGAAGCACGCCGCGCCCGTGCGCCACAGCCGACCCAGGCACAACACGTGCGGCAGAGGCTTGCCGAGGAAGTACAGTCGTATCGGAATCCGGAAACCGGCCTCGCTGGCGGTGGCGAGGCGCTGCTGTATCTCAAGCTTCAATGCATCCGACAGCCGCTCGTCCGGATCGAGCTTCAGCGTCCACGGCGCCGTGATCGGAAGCTGCCGCAACGCGAAGTTCCACTGGTCGCCGAAGCCGCGGAAGCGGCGCTGCACCACATGCACGCCACGGCCAAGTGCAAGCTCGACGGTGGCATCGCTGCTGAAGCTGTCGACCAGGAATACCTGCTGCGCCCAGCCCTGCAAATTGTCGAGCACCGCGCTCATGTTGTGTGCCTCGTTGAGCGCGATCATCACCACCGCCACCGGGGCGCTGCCCGGTTTCCAGATGGTGCTCGGGCCCGAGACAAGCGGCATCAGCGGATCCTGACCTGGGCCGGCTGCGCGCCGCCGTGCAGGACCCATCGGTACGCCTCGCCCATGCGCTGCCCGATGACGTCCCAGCTGTAATCGCGCAGCATCCATAGACGGCCGCGGGCGCCCATCGCCTGCAACTGTGCCGACGGCAGCGACATGGCCGCGTCCAGCGTCGCCACCAGGCTTGGCACGTCGTTGTCGATCCACCAGCCACAGGCATGCGTCGTCAATCCTTGCCAGGGCGCGCCACGGCTGACCACGGCCGGACAGCCATGCGCCAGCGCCTCGGCCACGACCATGCCGAAGTTTTCCGAATGCGTCGGCAGGACGAACAACTCGGCGTCCCGATACGCCTGCGCCTTGGAATCCCCGTACAACGGGCCAGGAAAACCGACGCGCTGCAGCTGCAGCGCTGCCGCCAGCGACTCGACTTCGCGCACGTGCGCCACATCCCCGCGGCCTGCGATGACGAGCTGCCATTGCGGATGCCGTACCTGCAACTTTTGCCAGGCATGCAGCAGGGCATCGATGCCTTTCTTCGGGTGGATGCGGCTCAGGAACAACAACGTGCGTACGTTGCTTTTGTTTTTTTCGTGCGCGGCAGGCACGTCGATACCATTGGGCAGCACGACGATCGGGGCTGTGAAGCCGAGCGCGCGGATTTCATCGTGCTCGCCGTCGCTGGTTGCGTGCAGCAGGTCGGCGCGAGCCAAAGCGCGCCGTTGCAGCGGCCACAGCGCCCGTTTCACCCAGCGCGAGTTGCCCAGCGCCCAGGTCGAAAGCGTGCCGCGCGGTGAAGTCACCAGGCGCGCACGCGAGCCGGGCACGATCCACCCGGCTACCACGTTCACCATCGACCACAGGCTATGGTTATGCACGATGTCCACTTCCCGCACGCGTAGGCGCAAGCCGCGCGCGAATGCCGGCGACAGCGCGAAGCGCTTGAGCAACGGCCACTGCCGATAACGCTCGAGTTCCACGCCAGGGATATCGGCGGCCGCGGCCAGGCACATCAATCCGACACGCTGGCCATCGGCAGCCAGGCTGCGACACAGCCGCGGCACCGAATAGGAAGGCCCGGACGCCTCGTCGTCGATATGCGGGACCACATGCACGCAACGCAGAGTGCTCATGACGCGTAGCAGGCATGGGCGACTCGGCGCGCGAGGGCCGAGCCAACGCGGCCGCTGGGCACGGGCGTGTCCCCGCGCGGCATCTGTGCCAGCCAGGCGCTTACAGGCGTTCCGAAGCCGGTCTTGCTGCGGTTGGCAATGTCATCGGGCAGCGGCCGCGACGGCGCGCGCGCCAGCAGGCGCTTTGATGGAAATCGATGCAGCGCGCGCAGCACCGGCTGCAGGTCACGCAACAGCCACGCATCCACCAGCGGCGTGCGCAATTCGACGCTGTGCGCCATGCTTGCCCAATCGCTGTCGCGCAGCAGCTGGTTGCGCAGGTAGGTCATCGATTCTATCTGGCCAACGCCAAGCATCGGGTCGGTGGCAACGCTGCCGGTCATCGCCAGCACGAACGCTTCAGGATCCAGTGCACCGAAGGCGTGGGCCGCAAGCTCATTGCCCATCAGGCCTGGCAACTCTGCTGGACTGAATACGCCACGACGCAGGAACCATGCGCCAGCCATCGACCGCGACAGTCGCGGCAACAGCTGCCAGCGCGGATTGCCGGTGCGTGCCGACTGCACAGCCATCATCGCTTTTGCGAACGCGGCCATTCCCGGAATTCGCGACGCTGCTTGCCAACGCGACACCAGCGCGGGCAGTTCACGAAAACTGGAGTACCCCTGGAACAATTCGTCGCCGCCGACGCCCGACACCACCACTTTCAGGCCCAGCTCGGCAACCGCCTTGCTGGCGTACCAGGTATTGATGCCATCGATGCTTGGCTGGTCCATCGAATCGAGGATCGCCGGCAGGTCTTGTTCGAACTCCACGCGCTCGATCAGGCGTACGTGGTGGTTGATGCCGTACTGGCTGGCTATCCGCGCAGCAACCGGCACTTCGTCGTCGCGACTGCCGGCGAATTCGCTGAAGGCTATGGTGATGCCCTGCATGTCGATGGCGCCGGCGTCGTGCATCAGCGCTGCAAGCGAGCCGGAATCGATGCCGCCGGACAGGAACACCCCGACCGGTACGTCCGACACCAGGTGCGCGCTTACGCTGGCGTTCAATGCGCCGCTGACGCTTGCGGCAATGTCATCATCGCTGGCAATCGCTTCAGGGGCGTCGCGCCATGCGCTGCCAACGTCCCAGTAGGACTGCGCGTCTTCGGCTCCTGCCGCGGTAAGCCACTGGAAATGGCCGGCCGCCAGCGAGCTGATGTCGCGGAACCAGGTGCGCGGCTCGGCGACACTGCCCAGCAACCAGAAGCCGGCCTGGCCAAGCGCGTCGGGCTCGCGCGAGACCCATCCCGATTCGAGCAGGGCCTTCACCTGCGAGGCAAACAACCAGCCTTCACCGGCACGTGCCACGTACAGCGGCTTGATGCCGTAGGGATCGCGTGCAAGCAGTACGCGCTGACCTGCGCGCTCCCAGATGGCTAGCGCGAACATCCCACGCAATTGCGTGAGCATGGCCGTGCCGTAACGCTGGTACATCGCCAGCAGGACTTCGGTGTCGCTGCTGGTGCGGAAGTGCACGCCCTCAACCTGCAGCTGCGCGCGCAACTCGCGGAAATTGTAGATCTCGCCGTTGAACACGATCGCGTGACTGCCGTTGTCGGCAAGCATCGGCTGGTTCGCGCGGGCGTCGAGGTCCAGGATCGCCAATCGCCGATGACCCAGGCAAACCTGGCCGCTGCCATCACTCCACAGTCCCGATCCATCCGGGCCACGATTGCGCATGCGCAGGCACATGCGTTGCACCGCGTCGCGCAGCCGGCTCGCATCGCCGTTGGCGCCAGGGCTGCTGAAGCCTCCCGCCAGGCCGCACACCTCAGTGCCCCTCCGGCAACGTTGCCGGCCACGTGCGCCGACCAATCGATACCGACGCCAGGGACCGGTAGATGGCGGCATATTGCTCGGCGATTCGCGCGGGTGCGTAGCGGGCGGCGTTTTCCAGTCCGGAGACGACCAGTGCCTGCGCGTACGCATCGTCTTCCAGAATTTGCCGGATGCCGCGCCGGATGTCGGCGACGTCCAGTGGATCCACCAGGCACGCCGCGCCGCCAGCGGCCTCGGGCATGGCGGCAACGCGACTGGTCAGCACCGGGCGTCCGATGGCCTGCGCCTCGATGATCGGCAAGCCGAAGCCTTCGTAAGTGCTCGCGAACACCAGCATGTCGGCACGGCGGTACTGTTCGACGAGTTCATCGCGGTCAAGGCTTGCGTGGTTTTCAAAGAAGATGCCCAGCGCGGCCATGCGTTCGCGCTCGGTGTCATGTAACGCACCGATGATCACCAGCATGACCGGCAGCCCGGCAACGGCTTCGACTACCCGTGGCAGGTTCTTGTTGCCGACGGTGCCCACTTGCAGCAAGCGCCTTGGACCGTCGTGCGCGACGGGCGGCGTGGCGGTGAATTCCGGCGACAATGGCGGATGGATCACGTGGATGCGTTCCGGCGGATACTGCACCGCGCCCAGCAGGACATCGCGGCTGAATTCGGAAATCACCGTGACTTGCGCTGCACGACGCAGCGGCCACCAGTACCAGAGCAGCCAGAACAACCAGCGGCGCAAACCGCTCAGCCGCTCCAGGGACACGCAATCGAGCACCGTCAGCA
>JAYSXN010000278.1:0-4448 GCA_043717405.1 Gammaproteobacteria bacterium | reverse complement strand
GCCGGTGTTGCCGGCAAGGTCGACCGGCGC
Source organism: Gammaproteobacteria bacterium (assembly GCA_043717405.1). Classification (GTDB taxonomy): domain Bacteria; phylum Pseudomonadota; class Gammaproteobacteria; order Xanthomonadales; family Xanthomonadaceae; genus Arenimonas. The sequence continues at coordinate 4,418 of JAYSXN010000278.1, read as the reverse complement.
GGTGCCGACGCCTACGTGCGGCTTGAAAACATCCGCAAGGAATTCGATGGTTTCGTTGCCGTCGACGATGTCACGCTGGACATTCGGCAGGGCGAAATATTCGCGCTGCTCGGTGCGTCGGGCTGCGGCAAATCAACGCTGCTGCGCGTGCTTGCCGGCTTCGAACGGCCCACGCGCGGGAAGGTGCTGGTGGACAACCAGGACCTGACGCCACTGCCGCCGTACGATCGCCCGGTCAACATGATGTTCCAGTCGTATGCCTTGTTCCCGCACATGACGGTAGAGCAGAACATCGCCTTCGGCCTCAAGCAGGACCGGCATTCGCGTGACGAAGTCAGCCGCCGCGTAGCGGAGATGCTGGCCATCGTGCAGATGGGCAAGTACGCCAAGCGAAAGCCGCATCAGCTGTCCGGCGGCCAGCAGCAGCGGGTGGCGCTGGCCAGGTCACTTGCGAAAAGTCCGAAGCTGCTGTTGCTCGACGAGCCGATGGGCGCGCTGGACAAGAAATTGCGCTCGCAGATGCAGCTGGAACTGGCCAACATCATCGAGAAGTTGGGCGTGACCTGCGTGATGGTTACCCACGACCAGGAAGAAGCGATGACCATGGCGCATCGCATCGCGATCATGGATTCGGGACGCATCCTGCAGATCGGCAGCCCGGATGAAATCTACGAGCAGCCGAGCAATCGGTTCACCGCAGAGTTCATCGGCTCGGTGAATCTTTTCGAAGGAAGCATCGCCGAGGACGAGAAGGACTTCGTGGTCATCCGGTCGCCGGTGTTGCAATGGCCTATCCGTATCGGCCATGGCCTGACCGGCTTCGAGGGCCAGGCAGTCGCGTTTTCATTGCGGCCGGAAAAAGTCACGGTGAGCCGGGAAGAACCGGCCGATCCGTTCAACAAGGCACAGGGCATCATCGAAGACATTGCCTACTTCGGCAGCCATTCGATGTACCACGTGCAATTGCCGGGCGGCATGCGGGTGCTGGCGAACTTCGTCAATACGCAGCGTTGGGCCTCGGAGCGCTTTACCTGGAATGATCCGGTCTGGTTGAGCTGGGGCGAGAACGCTGGCGTGGTGCTCACCTCATGACGGCGTCACCGGCCTGGCGGCGATGGGCGCCTGGTTCGCGCTGGCTGGTGATTGCCCCGCCTTACCTGTGGATGCTGCTGTTCTTCGCGATCCCCTTCGCGATCGCGCTGAAAATTTCATTCAGCCACTCGCTCATCGCGATGCCGCCGTACTCCGACCTGATCGACTGGAGCGGCAAATATCCCTCGGTGTCCTTGAACATCGGCAATTACCTCTTCCTGCTCACCGACAGCCTGTATTTCAGCGCCTACGTCAGCTCGCTGAAAATCGCCGTCATCTCGACCTTGCTGTGCCTGCTGATCGGTTATCCGATCGCCTACGCCATCGCGCGGATGCCGGCGGCCACGCGCAATGTCGCGTTGATGCTGGTGATCCTGCCTTCGTGGACATCATTCCTCATCCGCATTTACGCCTGGATCGGTATCCTGAAGAATAACGGCCTGCTCAACAATTTCCTGATCTGGACGGGCCTCCTCCACGAGCCACTGCAGATACTGCATACCAATGTCGCGGTGTACATCGGAATCGTCTATGCCTACCTGCCTTTCATGGTGTTGCCGCTGTATACCAACCTGGTCAAGCTCGACGTGCGCCTGCTCGAGGCAGCCTACGACCTCGGCGCGCGGCCATGGAAAGTTTTCCTGCGTATCACGCTGCCCTTGTCGCGCGCCGGAATCATCGCGGGGTCGATGCTCGTGCTGATTCCGGTGGTCGGTGAATTCGTCATTCCGGAATTGCTCGGTGGACCCGACACGCTGATGATCGGCAAGGTGCTATGGGATGAGTTCTTCAACAACCGTGACTGGCCGGTGGCATCCGCGGTTGCGACGATCATGCTGGTGCTGCTGCTGGTGCCGATAGTGATCTTCCACCACTTCGAATCGAAAGAGCTCGAGCATCGGCTGACATGAGCAACCGCGCCGGGCTGCCCACTCCGCTGCGGGCCATGCTTGGCCTGGGCTTCTTGTTCCTGTACACGCCGATCGCCAGCCTGGTGGTTTATTCGTTCAATGAATCCAAGCTGGTCACGGTGTGGTCGGGGTTCTCGCTGAAGTGGTACGGCGAACTGTTCAATGATGCCGGCATCATGAGCGCGGCCTGGGTCAGCATCCGGATCGCATTCTTCACCGCCTGCGCCTCGGTCGTTCTGGCAACCATCGCGGCGATGGTGATGACGCGCTTCCGGCAATTCCGCGGCAAGACCTTGTTCGGTGCGCTCATAACCGCGCCGCTGGTAATGCCCGAGGTGATCACCGGCCTTTCCATCCTGCTGTTGTTCGTGTCCATGGGCATGGCGCGCGGGATGACTACCATCTGGATCGCGCACGTCACGTTTTGCGTGTCCTTCGCGGCAGTGGTGATTTCCTCGCGACTTGGCGAGCTGGACAAATCCATCGAGGAAGCCGCGATGGACCTGGGCGCGAACCGCGTCAAGGTGTTTTTCCTGATCACGCTGCCGATCATCATGCCGGCGCTCATCTCCGGATGGTTGCTTGCGTTTACTCTGTCCATAGACGATCTGGTTGTAGCCAGCTTCACTTCGGGGCCATCATCGACCACGCTGCCGATGAAGGTCTTCTCATCGGTGCGCCTTGGACTGAGCCCGAAGATAAACGCCTTGGCAACCTTGATGATCCTCGCCGTGTCGTTGGCCTCGGTTGTTGCCTGGTGGTTGATGGCGCGCGACGACCGGCGTCGACAGCTCGACATGCAGCTGGCCTTGCAGCAAGGCTGAGTTCGCCACGCTCTACAGGAGAAAGCGATGACCATCGAGATCACCAATCCGTGGACCGGGAAGGTCGATTACCGCTACGACTACATGGGTGCCACGCAGGTCGAAAAAATACTTGCGGCCTCCGAGCGCGCATTCCCGGGCTGGTCGGGACTGCCTCTTGCGCAACGCGCCCGCCATCTGACGGCAGTAGCTGCGCAGTTGCGGGAAGGCAGCGCGGCGATGGCTACGATCATGTCCGCGGAGATGGGCAAGCTGCGCCGTGAGGCTTTGGCTGAAGTCGAAAAATGCGCGGCGGCCTGTGATTACTACGCAGCGCACGCCGACGATTACCTGCGCGATGAACCGGTAACGACCGAAGCTACGCGCAGCTACGTCAGCTACGAACCCCTGGGCTGCGTATTCGCAGTAATGCCGTGGAATTTTCCCATCTGGCAGGTATTCCGCTTTCTCGCGCCTACCTTGATGGCTGGAAACGTCGCGTTGCTCAAGCATGCCACCAACGTGCCGCGCTGCGCGGATGCAATTGCCGATGTGCTCAGTGCCGCTGGCGTGCCCGGCGGCGTTTTCGGTGTCCTGCATATCGACAACGACACCGCGGCCCGCGTTGTTGCCGATCCCCGCGTGCACGCCATTACGTTGACTGGTAGCGAGCGCGCAGGCCGCTCCGTTGCTGCCACGGCCGGGGCAAACCTGAAAAAATGCGTGATGGAGCTCGGCGGCAGTGATCCATTCGTCGTGCTCGACGATGCCGATCTCGACGTCACGGTGCCAATGGCGGTCGCCTCTCGCTTCGGCAATGCCGGGCAGACCTGCATCGCGGCCAAGCGCTTCATCGTTACGCCAGGCATTGCCGATGAGTTCGTCGAGCGTTTCACCCGGGCGGCGGCCAAATTGCGGGTAGGCGACCCCGGCGACGCCGCAACAACGCTTGCGCCGATGGTGCGTGCAGACCTGCGCGATGAGCTGCACTCTCAGGTATTACGCAGCGTCGCCTCCGGCGCGAAAGTGGCGCTGGGTTGTGAACCAGGCGCGGGGACGAGCCACTATCCCGCTTCAATCCTGGACAACGTGCGGCCAGGCATGCCGGCTTATGACGAGGAATTGTTTGGACCGGTCGCGGCGATCATTCGCGCGCGTGATGACGATGATGCGTTGCGCATCGCCAACGACACCTCGTTCGGGCTGGGCGCAAGCGTGTGGTCCAGGGACAAAAAGCGAGCCGAAGCGATAGCCCGTCGAATCCGTGCCGGCGCCTGCTTCGTCAACGCCATCGTGCGCAGCGATGTGCGGCTGCCGTTCGGCGGCACGAAATCATCAGGCTTCGGACGTGAGCTGGCCGGTCAGGGCATCCATGAGTTCATGAACATCAAGTCGGTATACGTGGATTAGCTTCGATCGCGCGTCGCCGCGGAACACTGCGTTCAGGGTGTCGCGGGCGCGGCGAGGAAACTGCGCAATTCCGACCAGTACGCAGGCTCCGCACCAATGGAGTTGTGATCGCTCCGGGCAACTACCTTCACCGTGGTCAGGCGTGGTGGAAGCTTCGCTATCAAGCTGTTTGAATTGCTGAGTGGAATGACCTGGTCATTGG
>JAYSXN010000277.1:0-4514 GCA_043717405.1 Gammaproteobacteria bacterium | reverse complement strand
TGGAGGATGTGCAACACAAGTCGCGCGGCTTTGAAGTCGGCGCCAACGATTACGTGACCAAGCCGTTCGACCTGATCGAGGTCAAGGCGCGTGTTCGTGCACAGCTCAAGGCCAAGGCCTACAGCGACGCCGTGAAGGATTTGCTTGCCGCGGACCTGCGCGTGGCGCGCGAAATCCAGATGGGCATGATTCCGCAGCAATTCACTGCGCTGGAAACCGAATTTGGTGTGGAGCTGGCCGGCGTGCTTGAGCCTGCGCGCGAGGTAGGCGGCGATTTGTACAGCGCCTTCCCGGTTGGCACGGGACGGCTGCTGATCCTCATTGGCGATGTGTCCGGCAAGGGCATACCCGCGTCGTTGTTCATGGTGCGCACCAGCAGCCTGGTTCGCCTGCTCGGTCGCCATTGCGCCGAGCCCGAGACCATTCTGAAACAGCTCAACGACGAGCTGTCCACCGACAATCCGTCGGGCATGTTCGTAACCATGCTGTGCGCGGTGTACGAACCGGCAACAGGCCGCATCGCCATGGCCAACGCTGGCCAAAACCGGCCCATCCTCCTGCGCAAGGGCAGCGCGCCAAGTTGGGCGATTGAAAAAGTCGGCACGGCCCTGGGCTTCGAGGCGGGACTGGTATTCACGCGCACCGATCTCGTTTTGGAGCCCGGGGATTCACTGGTGCTGTACACCGATGGAGTCAATGAAGCATTCAACGAGGCTGACGAATGCTTCGGCAACGAACGCCTCTTGTCCGACCTGGTGCGTTATGCCGGAGCCGCCGCGAAAACGACCACGCGCGGACTGCTGAAGTCGGTGCGCCAATTCGCCGGCTCCGCCGCGCAGTCGGATGACATCGCCATCCTCGTGTTGCGCCCGGGCATGGGCGTCGCCGCCGGCGTACCACTGCCAAACGACGTGCGCATGACGCTGCAGGCCGTACCCGAAGACGTGATGCATGCGGTCGGGCGCCTGCAGTCCTTCGGACGCGAACAGGGGATCGATGAGAAGACCCTGTTCGGCCTGGCTGTCGCGCTTGAGGAGTTCGCATCCAACATCGTCAATCACGCATACGCAGGCCAGCAGCATGAACAGTTCGAGGTCGCATTAGCCTGTTCGGCCGAGGCCCTGTCGATCCAATTGCGCGACCATGGCCCAGCCTTCGACCCGACGGCGGTGGAATCGCCGCGCGCCGGCGCCGGCGAAGAGTTGCGCGGCGAGGGCGGCTGGGGAATCCACATGGCCAGTCACTACCTGGACCAGATGACTTATGCCCGCGAAGGCGACGAGAATGTGCTCACCCTCGCCAAGCGGCTCAATGCGACGACCACCAGCCAATCCTAGCCAACCTTACGGAGCCCCAACCCATGTCGCTCGAAATCCAGATCAAGCGTGACCTCGACGCCGCGCGGCAGGACACAGCCACCGTGGAACTTACCGGCAGCCTGGACACCGCCACGGCGCCTGAGCTCGAGCGCGGCCTGATACCACTGATCGAAGGCGATGTGCGGCATCTGGTATTCGACCTGGCTGGACTGAATTTCCTGAGCAGCGCCGGCCTTCGCGTGTTCGGCATTGCACGCAAGAAAATGAAGGAGTGCGGTGGCCAGCTGGCCTTCGTCAACATGCAGCCGCAGATCGAGGAAGTGTTCGAGATCATCAAGGCGCTTCCCGGCCTGGACGTGTTCAGAAACATGGCGGAGCTGGATGCTTATCTGTCGGCGCGGCAACTGCGCGATCGCGACGACGATTGAGTGAAAGCGGAGACTTAGACTGGTCCTAGCGCCGTACATTCCGATGCGTTCTCTAGCGGAAGCTTCTCGCGACCGCGCATCTGTATCGAACCAGCCCGCCCGACCCGGCCGAAATATCCGACAGCCTTCTACCGTCCGGTGATAGCTGGAAATGCGACAACACCAGCCGGGATGTGCCTTCACCTGACAGCTCGGAGATGATTGCCACTTCTGCCTCGCCGCGCGTGACCACGGCTCGGACAGGGCCTTCGCTTTCATAGAACTTCAAGCGGCCTGGGGAGATCACCAACCTGGCGTCGCCCTGGCTAGCGCGGCATTTGCCGGCGCGCGCGTCCCAGGCACCCTGGAAGCTCACCGGCACGGTAGCGCGCTTCGGTGCAGCGTGCACGGGATGGCAAGGCAGCACTGCTGCAACTGCAAGCAGCACGGCAAGGCGAGGCATGTTCATTCGCAAACTCCTTGACTCAAGGGCTGCCATCCGGTTCGGATCGGCCACTGTTTTGCAAACCTGCCAGCGCTGCAGTTAGATCCCCGGCCGACGCACGCACGCCCGGCAACGGTTGCAGATGGAAACGCCGGGTCAGGAATTTGATCACCGAAGTGGTGTCGTATTGCGTGTGGTCGACGTACCCGCGCCGTGCATACGGCGAGATGATGATGGTCGGGATGCGCGGACCGGGGCCCCATCGGTCGCCCTTCGGCGGTGCTACGTGATCCCAGAAACCGCCGTTCTCGTCGTAGGTGACGATAATCAGCGAGCTAGCCCACAGCGGACTGTTGTGGATGCGTTCGACAATGGCCGCGACGTGTTCGTCGCCGGACATCACGTCGGCATAGCCCGGATGTGAATTGAGCGTGCCTTGCGGCTTGTAGAACGCGACCTGCGGCAAGGTGCCGCGATCGATCGCGTCAAGGAATTGTGCGCCATCGCGAAAATGCTCCGCGCGGTCCGGAGTGCCCGGCTTAAAGCGCGCGAAAAAGTTGAACGGTTGATGATGCGGCTGGAAGTTGGGTGCACCTTTGCCCGCTTCGTAGATGACTTTGCGCGGCGCCGATGGCGCTTGCGTTCCATCCGCCACCGCGGCGTTCCAGGCACCGGCATACCACGCCCAGCTGATGTTGCGCGCGCTCAAGGTGTCGCCAATCGTCGTTGCGGTCTGGGGAGGCAACGGATGCAAGGCTGGGTCCGCGTAAGCAAGATCGCCGCCTGCCGGCGGCAATAGTCCGCTCGGCTGATACGCAGGCTGGCTGGAGTTGACCGCGTAGCCATCGGGCGTCACCTGGCTGTCGAAGTAATGCGCCGGCCCAAGCAACGCGCTTGCCGGTGAATCCGGCTTGCGCTTGAGTTTGCCGTTTTCGTCCAGCTGCGCACGGGCACTGGCTGGCGCCTCGGGAAACACTGGCGTGCATGCACACACCAGCCAGAAATGGTTGAGGAAGGACCCACCGAACGCGCCCATGAAAAAATTGTCAGCCAGCGTGTACTCGCGAGCCCATCGCCACATCGGCAACACCGATCCGTCGTAGTAGCCCATCGTCAGCGCACCGGCGTTGGAGACCTCGGCGAAATGATTCATCGCACCGCCGGCGATCTGGTCCTGGTTTTCATAAAACCGATGCACCAGGTCGCGCGTGCGCCGGGACAGCGGCATGTTTATCGGCGCGGCATCGATGCGGAACGGCCCGTTGGGCAGGGGCGGAAACGCCGCATCGGCAACCTCATGGCCGGCTTGCCACACCGGCGGCAACGTCTTGAACGGCGTGCCATCGTGATCGAGCTGCGCCCTTGATTCCGGCGATGCCTGCGCTACGCCGTTCGCGCCCGGGTACATGCCGTACAGATTGTCGAAGCTGCGATTTTCAGCGTAGATGATGATGACGTGGTCGATGCGCTGCAGCGTGCGTTCGACGGATTCAGCGCGGCTTTGGTGCGTGGCAGATGGAGTGGTGCATGCAGCCAGCAGGAGGGCGCAGGCTATTAGCATGATTAGCTGATACGCAAGTTTGCTCAAAAGGGCACTCCCGGGTCGTGCTGCAACTTGCAGCGTAACGACACATTTCCCATATCGCCAGTCCAGGATCTGACTCATCCCGCCGCCGGCGCCGCGGTCGCCACCACGGCCAGGGACCGTGGCAGGCGCATCAGCACCTGCAGACCCTCGCCCAATTCGCTGCTCACGCGGATAGTACCGCCGAGCACGTTGGTGACCTGGTTGAAAACGATATGCGCGCCAAGTCCGGTGCCACCGCTGCCGCGCTTGGTGGTGAAGAACGGGTCGAAGTACCGGCCCAGATGCGCAGGCGCCATGCCGACGCCGTCATCGATGACTTTCAGCACGACGTCGTCGCCGTCGAGTTCGCCGTGCACCACGACGCTGCCGCCCTTGCGTCCTTCGAAGGCATGCAGCAATGAATTCATGATCAGGTTGGTGATCACTTGCGACAACGCACCAGGGAAGCTGGTCATCTGTATGCCATGCGGGCAGTCGATGCGCACGGTACAGGTGGCAGAGCGCAATTTCGGCCGCAGCGAAAGCAAAATCTCTTCCAGGTAATCAGCAAGGTCGAACGTGCGCCGCTTTCCCGACGACTGATCGACGGCGATCTGCTTGAACGAATGCACCAGGTCGGCGCCGCGGCGCGTGTTGTTGTCCAGGATGCGCATTGCTACATCGAGCTCATCGAGCATCGCCGCGATACGCGTCTCGTCCAGCGCGCCGGCCTGCTGCAGCTTGCGCCAATTGCGCAACTCGCCCTGCACATGCGT
>JAYSXN010000276.1:0-4540 GCA_043717405.1 Gammaproteobacteria bacterium | reverse complement strand
GTGATGAGCGCCGTTGGCGTGCGCAACCTGGCTGGCTTCAACCGCAAGGTCAAGGATGCGCAAGACGCCGGACAGCCGTTGATGGATCCGCTGTTCCGACCGAATCCGGACCTCGGCGAGGCGCCGCGTCCACTGGAAGAGCTGCCTTACATCGTCGTGTTCATCGACGAGTTTGCCGACATGATGATGATCGTCGGCAAGAAAGTGGAGGAGCTGATTGCACGCTTGGCGCAAAAGGCCCGCGCGGCCGGCATCCATCTCATCCTGGCCACGCAACGGCCGTCGGTGGACGTGATTACCGGACTGATCAAGGCGAATATCCCGACGCGCATCGCCTTCCAGGTGTCGAGCAAGATCGATTCGCGCACCATCCTCGACCAGTCCGGCGCGGAGACCCTGCTCGGCCATGGCGACATGTTGTACCTGCCGCCCGGCACGGCGATGCCCGAGCGCGTGCATGGCGCTTTCGTCAGCGACGAGGAAGTGCACCGCGTCGTCGCCCACCTCAAGCAGCATGGTGGCGGCGTCGACTATCTGCACGGTGTACTCGAGGATGTACAGACGATGGGCGATGGCGTCGTGGTCGGGCCCACCGGGCTTCCGGAAACCGGCAGCAGCGGTGGCGACGAGTCCGACCCGTTGTACGACGAGGCGGTGAAAATCGTCACTGAAACGCGCCGCGCCTCCATCTCCGGCGTGCAGCGGCGCCTGAAGATCGGCTACAACCGCGCCGCGCGCCTGGTCGAGGCGATGGAAGCGGCGGGCGTGGTTTCGGGGCAGGAACACAACGGTGACCGCAGCGTGCTGGCACCGCCGCCGCCGCGCAATTGAACAGGGCGGCGGCCGTTCATCGACCTTGCCGCACACTCGCGCGCAATTGCCCCAGGATTGTCTGCATTCCGATGAAAATTACCCGCGCGCTGCTGCTGTCCCTTGGCCTGGCCTGGAGCTTCACCGCGGCAGCCACCGGACGTGAGCAGATGGCCGCTTTCAGCCACAACCTCACCGGTCTGGATGCGCAGTTCCAGCAGCGCGTGTATGACCCCAACGGGCATGAATCGGAGGTCAGCTCGGGCAACGTCAAATTGTCCGCGCCACGGCAGTTCCGCTGGCAATATGTAAAGCCCTCGCCGCAGCTCATCGTGGCCGACGGCGACCACATCTGGATCTATGACCCCGACCTGCAGCAGGTGACGGTCCGCAACCAGAGCAACGAGGAGCAGAGCAGCCCGATCGCCGTGCTCATCGACCCCACCGAGCTGGACCGGCAGTACAAGGTCAGCGAAGGCGGGCGCATCCACGGCCTCGACTGGCTCGTCCTGCTTCCGCGCAAGGGCGAGGACGCGCCGTTCCAGCGCGCACGCCTGGGCTTTGGCGCGTCCGGCCTGGTGCGGATGGAGATGACCGATGCACTTGGCCAACTGACCGTGATCGGCTTCAGCCCGTGGCAACGCAATCCGCGCTTCGCCGCCAACACCTTCCACTTCACGCCGCCGCCGGGTGCCGATGTCGTCGGCAAGGTCGAGCCTGGCGCGGAAGTGACGCCACTGCACGACTGACGGCCCGGCAGCGTGCGCAACAAAGCCAAGTCCGCCACGCAGTCGCTGTTCCAGCCTCCGCTCGCGCTCAAGCCTTTGGCCGAGCGCATGCGTCCGGTATCGCTGGATGAAATGGTCGGACAGCGCCGCTTGCTCGCTCCGCAATCGGCCTTGCGCCGCGCGGTGGAATCGGGCCATGTGCATTCGATGATCTTGTGGGGGCCGCCGGGCTGCGGCAAGACCACGCTGGCGCTGTTGCTGGCGAAATATTGCGATGCTGAATTCCGGGCAATTTCAGCGGTTTTGTCCGGCTTGCCGGAGGTCCGGCTGGTGCTCGCGGAAGCGCAGTCGCGCTTTGAGCAGGGCCGGCAGACGGTGCTGTTCGTGGACGAGGTACACCGGTTCAACAAGACCCAGCAGGACGCCTTCCTGCCGCACATCGAGCGCGGCTCGATCCTGTTCGTCGGCGCTACCACCGAAAACCCGAGCTTCGAACTCAACTCGGCGTTGTTGTCGCGCTGCCGCGTGCATGTGCTGGAGGCGCTGTCGGTACTCGATATCGTCGAGGCCTTGCAACGCGCGCTGGCCGACACCGAGCGCGGGCTCGGCATGCAAGCGCTCCGTGTCAGCGCCGAGCATCTCGAGCTGATCGCGCAGGCCGCCGATGGCGATGTGCGCCGGGCGCTGACCCTGCTGGAGATCGCCGCCGAGCTCGCCGGCGGCGAGGACAATGAAATCAGCGCAACGACGCTGGCACAGGTGCTGGCGGACCGGACTCGCCGCTTCGACAAGCAGGGCGAGCAATTCTTCGACCAGATATCCGCCTTGCACAAATCGGTGCGCAACTCCAATCCCGATGCGGCGTTGTATTGGCTGGCACGAATGTTCGATGGCGGTTGCGATCCTAACTACCTGGCGCGACGAATCACGCGCATGGCTGTCGAGGACGTGGGTCTGGCCGATCCGCGCGCGTTGCAGATGGCCCTTGAAGCCTGGGACGCATATTTGCGCCTGGGCAGCCCGGAAGGCGACCTGGCTCTGGCGCAGGCGGTCATCTACCTGTCGACCTGTGCGAAGTCCAATGCCGCTTACGTCGCGTTCGGCGAGGCGCGCCATGACGTGCGCGAATTCGGCACGCAGCCGGTGCCCCTGCACCTGCGCAACGCGCCCACGCGCCTGATGAAGGACTTGGGCTATGGCGAGGGCTATCAGTACGACCACGACCTGCAGGACGGCGTGGCGCTGAGCCAGCTGGGTTTTCCCGAAGCGATGGGCGAGCGTGCCTACTACCGGCCTGTCGGACGCGGACTGGAATTGCGCATCGGCGAGAAGCTCGAGCGCTTGCGCGACGAACGTGCGCTGGCCGCGCAGCAATCCCAGAACTCGGCCCCAAAGCCGCGCTGAAGCCACTGCCGAGCGGCGCAAGCGCTTCTCGTGGCGCTATCGTTGCGGCGCGACAGGTGCGCCGGCGATAATCCGCGCGCCCGTTTCATTTTTGGAATGACCCATGCTCGATCCGGCACTTCTGCGCGTCCCCTTGGCCGAAACCGCCGCCCGCCTGCGCGCCACGCGCGGCTTCGAGCTGGACGTTTCTGCGGTGCAGGCCATGGAAGGCGAGCGCAAAGTCCTGCAGGGCCGCACGCAAGAATTGCAGAACTTGCGCAACACCCTCTCGCGTGCCATCGGCCAAGCCAAGGCCAAGGGCGAAAACGTCGACGCGCTGATGTTGGAGGTGTCCGGCCTGGCCGAGGAGCTGAAGGCTTCCGAAGTCCGTCTGGAAGCGCTCCGGCTGCAGATGGAAGCGATGGCACTGTGCATTCCCAACCTGCCGCACGAATCGGTGCCGGTGGGTCGCGACGAGTCAACCAACGTCGAGCTCAAGCGCGTGGGTACGCCGCGGGAATTCACTTTTCCCGCGCGTGACCACATCGCACTCGGCGAGCGCCACGGCTGGCTCGACGCCGAAGCAGGTGCGCGCCTGTCCGGCTCGCGTTTCACCGTAATGCGCGGGCAGCTGGCGCGGCTGCATCGCGCGCTGGGCCAGTTCATGCTCGACCTGCATACCGGCAGCCATGGCTATGCCGAGTGCAACGTGCCGCTGCTGGTCAACGCCGACAGTCTGTTCGGTACCGGCAACCTGCCGAAATTCGAGGAAGACCTGTTCAGCACGCGCGTCGGTGAAACGGTGCGCTACCTCATTCCCACCGCCGAGGTATCGCTCACCAACCTCGTGCGCGAATCCATCGTCGAGGATGCCGCGCTGCCGATGCTGCTGACCGCGCATACACCTTGTTTCCGCGCCGAGGCTGGCAGCTATGGCCGTGACGTGCGCGGCATGATCCGCCAGCACCAGTTCGAAAAAGTGGAGCTGGTGATGATCGCGCGACCGCAGGACAGCGCTGACTTGCATGAGCGCATGACCTCGCATGCCGAAGCGGTTCTTGAACAACTGGAACTGCCGTATCGGCGCTTGTTGCTGTGCACCGGCGACATGGGTTTCAGCGCGATGCGCACGCACGACCTGGAAGTCTGGCTGCCGGGGCAGGGCAGTTACCGCGAGATCAGTTCGATTTCCAACTGCGGCGCATTCCAGGCGCGGCGGATGCAGGCGCGCTGGCGCAACCCGGAGACCGGAAAACCCGAGCTCGTGCACACGCTCAATGGCTCAGGCGTGGCGATCGGGCGCGCGCTCGTGGCGGTAATGGAAAACTATCAACACGAGGATGGCTCCATCGCCATTCCGACAGTGGTGCGGCCGTATATGGGCGGTGCGGACCGGATTGCCTGAGCCCGGATCTCAATGATTTGCAGTTTTTTGCGATCGTAGTCGAGCATGGCGGCTATGCGGCAGCCGGGCAAAGCGTGTATCGGCACGCGCAGTCGATGCAGGCGGCCGCGCAAGCGTAAGCGTGCGGCGGAGACACCTTGCGGCTCAGCGGTCGCGCGTGCTCAGCCCGCAGGCTGCCAGTGATGCGGCAGTAACGCGTCGATGTTGCGATCCA
>JAYSXN010000275.1:0-13062 GCA_043717405.1 Gammaproteobacteria bacterium | reverse complement strand
AGCGGCCACAGCGGCCGGTGCAGCGAAAGCCGCTCCATCGCCTGCGACCGCGGCCAAGGCCGACACCTCGCAACTTTCGCCGGCCGGACGCTTCGTTGCCGAAGCCAACCAGGTCAATCCGGCTGATGTCGCCGGCACCGGGCGCCACAACCAGGTGACCAAGGAAAACCTTGTCAACTTCATCAAGGCCGGCGGCTCGTCGGCCCCGACGGGCACGCGCCCCGAGCAGCGCGTGCCGATGACCCGCATCCGCCAGCGCATCGCCGAACGCATGATGCAATCGAAGAATTCCATTGCGATGCTGACCTCCTTCAACGAGGTCAACCTGGCCAAGGTCATGGCCATGCGCAAGGAACTCGGCGAGCCGTTCGAAAAAACCCACGGCATCAAGCTCGGCTTCATGAGTTTTTTCGCCAAGGCAGCGGCGAACGCGCTGCAGAAGTATCCGGTGGTCAACGCCTCGGTCGATGGCAATGACGTGATCTATCACGGCTTCGCCGATATCTCGATCGCAGTGGCGACCGAGAAAGGCCTGGTCACGCCGGTGTTGCGCGGCGTCGAGCATCAGGGCTTCGCCGAAATCGAGCAAGGCATTGCCAATTACGCGAAGGCCGCGCGCGAAGGCGGCCTTAAACTCGAGGACCTGCAGGGCGGCACCTTCACCATCACCAACGGCGGCACCTTCGGCTCGCTGATGTCCACGCCGATAGTGAACCCGCCGCAGTCGGCGATCCTCGGCATGCATGCCATCAAGGAGCGCCCCATTGCCGAGAACGGCCAGGTGGTGATTGCGCCGATGATGTTCATCGCGCTGTCCTACGACCACCGCATCATCGACGGCAAGGACGCGGTGCTGTTCCTGGTGGACATCAAGAACCAGCTGGAAAACCCGCACCGCATGCTGCTGGGTCTCTAGGCGGCCCGGCAGACGCAGCGCAGGCGCGCGCCCACTGCGCGCGTCAAATCAGCAAGACGAACAGGAAGCAACGATGAGCGAGCAGTTCGATGTGGTGGTTATTGGTGGCGGCCCAGGCGGTTACGTCGCAGCAATCCGCGCGGCGCAACTGGGCTTGAAAACCGCCTGCGTCGATGCCTTCATCGGCAAGGACGGCAAGCCGGCGCTCGGCGGCACCTGCCTCAACATCGGTTGCATCCCGTCCAAGGCGCTGCTGGATTCGTCGCGGCAGTTCCACAACCTCACGCACAACTTCAAGGACCACGGCATCAGCGCGGACAACGCGCGCATGGACGTGGCCGCGATGATCGGGCGCAAGGACAAGATTGTAAAGCAGTTCACCAGTGGCATCACCGCGCTGTTCAAGGGCAACAAGATCAATCCGGTGACGCCGATCGCAGGCTTCGCGACGCTGCACCCAGGCAAGGTCGTGCACATCAAGGGCCACGATGGCAGCAACGCGCAGATCAGTGCGAAGCACGTCATCCTCGCCGCCGGTTCCAGGCCGATCGAATTGCCGTTCGCCAAGTTCGACAACGTGCGCATCCTCGACAATGCCGGCGCGCTGGATATAGGCAGCGTGCCGAAGCGCCTGGGCGTCATCGGCGCCGGCGTGATCGGACTGGAACTCGGCAGCGTATGGCGGCGCTTGGGCAGCGAGGTGACGATCCTCGAAGCATTGCCGGAGTTCCTTGCCGCCGTCGATGCCGATGTGGCGAAGGCCGCCGCGCGCGAGTTCAAGAAGCAAGGCCTGGACATCCGCCTCGGCGCCAAGGTCAGCAAGGCTGAAATCAAGGGCGACGAGGTGCACCTCACCTACGCCGACGGCAAGGGGGAGCAGTCGCTCGTTGTCGACCAGTTGCTGGTCGCGGTAGGCCGCCGTGCCGCTAGCGAAGGGCTGCTGGCTGAAGGCACTGGCGTCAAACTGAGCCTGCGCGGCGTGATCGAGGTGGATGAGCATTGCGCGACTGGCGTTGATGGCATCTGGGCCATCGGCGATTGCGTGCGCGGCCCCATGCTCGCGCACAAGGCTTCCGAAGAAGGCATCGCTGTCGCCGAACTGATCGCAGGCTTGCCCGGCCACGTCAACCTCGATACCGTGCCGTGGGTGATCTACACCGAGCCGGAAATTGCCTGGGTCGGCAAGACTGAAAAGGAATGCAAGGACGCCGGCATCCCCATCAAGGTCGGCAGCTTCCCGTTCGCTGCGATCGGCCGCGCCGTTGCCATGAATGAGCCGGCTGGCCTGGTGAAAGTAATCGCGCATGCCGAAACCGACCGCATCCTCGGCCTGCACCTGTGCGGCGCGAATGTCTCCGAACTGGTGCACGAGGGCGTGGTGGCGATGGAGTTCCATGGCTCCGCCGAAGATCTCGCGCGCATCTGCCATGCGCATCCAACGCTGTCCGAAGCGGTGCACGAAGCGGCGCTTGCGGTAGACAAACGGGCGATCCACAAGGTCAACTGAGGCGCCAATGGAAACCGCGTTTCGCGCCTTCCGCATATATGGCGAGCCCGCGCATCGCGCCGGCATCGAGTCGATGAGCGCGGACGAATTGTCGCCGGGCGAAGTGCTGGTGCAGCCGTCGTATTCATCGATCAATTACAAGGACGCATTGGCCGGCACCGGCCAGGGCAAGATCCTGCGCCAGTTTCCGCTCAACGGCGGCATCGATGTCGCCGGCCATGTCATCGCATCGAGCGACCCGTCGTTCCGTGAAGGCGATGCCGTGCTGTGCACCGGCAGCGGTCTGTCGGAGACACGCGACGGAGGCTACAGCGAAGTGGTCCGGCTTCCGGCAGCAGCGACCATCGCACTGCCAAGTGGGCTCGACCTTCGCGAAGCAATGATCCTGGGCACCGCCGGATTCACCGCGGGACTGTCGCTGCTGCGCATGCTGCGCAATGGCCAGCAGCCGGAGATGGGCCCGATCGTGGTTACTGGCGCGACCGGCGGTGTCGGCATGCTGGCAATAGACATCCTCACTCGAGCCGGTTTCGAGGCGCAGGCGATCAGCGGCAAGCCCGAACACGCCGGCTTCCTGACCTTGCTCGGCGCAAGCCAGGTCATGCCGCGTGACCAGGTCCATTGGGGCACGCGCCCACTGGAGACGGCGAGCTGGGCCGGCGCGATCGACAGCGTGGGCGGCGACACACTGTCCGGGCTGGCGCGGGTGATCAGTCCCTACGGCAACATCGCCTGCTGCGGCATGGCTGGCGGGTTGACGCTCTCAGGCACGGTCATGCCCTTCATCATCCGTGGCGTCTCCATCCTCGGCATCGCCTCCGCCGGCACCGCCCGTGGGATCCGCGAAGAGGTCTGGCGGCACCTGGCCTCGGACTGGAAACCGGCCCACCTGCAACGCATCTGCACCCGCGAAGCCCGGCTTGAGGAGCTGGCAGGTATTTTTCCCTCGATGCTTGAGGGCAGGTCTTTCGGCCGGACGGTTGTAGATTTGCGACGTCAGGTTGCGTAAGCACGCTCGGGCAGGCATACAATCGGGGCAATCCCGGAGGATCTATGGCACGCATTCTGATTGTTGACGATTCACCCTCGCAGCTGATGGGCATGAAACGCATCGTGGAAAAACTCGGCCACGAGGCAATCACGGCCGAGGACGGCGCCGCGGGCGTAGATGCAGCGAAGGCGAATCTCCCGGATCTGATCCTGATGGACGTGGTGATGCCCAACCTCAATGGCTTCCAGGCCACGCGGGCGATTTCCAAGGAAGCAACCACGGCGCAGATCCCGGTCGTGCTGGTTACCACCAAGGACCAGGAGACCGACAAGGTCTGGGGCATGCGCCAGGGCGCGAAGGCCTACATCACCAAGCCATTCACCGAGAACCAGTTGATCGAAGTCATCAACTCGCTGCTGGTTCCGGGCTGAGGCAACGGCTCAGCGTGTCCTTGGGCCGAACTCTTCGGCCATCTGGGCATATATTTCCCGCTGCGCCGGCGTCTCGGCGCGCGGTGCGTACACTTCCAACTCGACAATCTGGTCACCTGCCGCGGGCTTGCCCGGCAGGCCTCTACCGCGCAGCCGCAGCTTGCGGCCGGTATCCGAATCCGCCGGCACCCTCACGTCTACTCGCCCGCCGAGCGTAGGCACGCTTACCGTCGTTCCCAACGCCGCCTCCCACGGGGCGATCGGCAGCGTGTACAGGATGTTGCGTCCGTCCACCTCGAATTCGCCATGCGGCTTGTAGTCGATCTCCAGAAGCAGGTCAGAGCGTCGTGAACCCTGCCCCTGGCCCTGCCCGGCCAGCCGGATGACCTGGCCCGGACGAATGCCGGTCGGGATCTTCACTTCCAGCGTGCGCCCATCGATGCCTATCTTCTGCATGCCGCCGGCGAAGGCGATTTCCAGGGGAATTGCGAGCTTGGCGCGGGTGTCGCCTGGCGGTTGCGCTGGACGCGCCCGCTGCCCACCGCGGCCGCCAAACAGCGACTCAAAAAAATCGCTGAAACCGTCGCCCGCGCCCTCGTTGAAGCTGAAGCCGCCACCGCCGTGTCCGCCCTGGCCCTGGCCGAACTGGTCGCCGAAATCCGGCGGCGGCCTGAATTCTTCGCCTGGCTGGTAGCCGCGCGCGCGCAGCTGGTCGTAGGAGGCGCGTTTTTCCTTGTCGCGCAATACCTCGTAGGCTTCGTTGATCGCCTTGAAGCGCTCCTCGGCGCCTTCTTCCTTGCTGACGTCAGGATGATACTTGCGTGCAAGACGCCGGTAGGCCGCCTTGATCTCGGCATCACCGGCGCTGGCTTCAACGCCAAGCGCCTCGTAGTAATCCTTGAACTGCATGATCCCACCCTATGGAAAAGCCCGCGGGGTTGCAGCCCGCGGGCCCATTCTACGTGCTCGAACAAGATCAATGAGTTGCTATCGATCCGATCGATCGCCCGCGCTCATGCTGCACTCGCTTACTGCACGGCGATCCTGCGCGGCGTCGACTCCGGCCGCTTCGGGATAGTGATTTCCAGCACGCCATTGCGCCCGCTCGCGCCAATGCCGTCCGGATTGGCGCTCTCGGGCAAGGCGAATCGGCGATAGAAAACGCCGTGCGCGCGCTCCACGCGCGAGTAGCGCTCGTTTTCGGTGCGCGATTCGGCGATGCGCTCGCCGCGGATGGAAAGCGTGCCCTTGTCCATGTTCACCTCGATGGATGCAGGGTCCACGCCTGGAAGGTCGGCGAATATCACGAAGCGCTCTGGCTCTTCATTGATGTCAACGCGAGGCACCCACTGGCTGGTGACCACGCTGGACGCATCGGTGTCGGCTTCCCCGAAGAAGCGGTCGAAGACCTGCTTGATTTCATCCTGCAGCGGGTTCTGCCCATTGTTGGTCCGTCCAATCTGGCGGTTCTGGCTCATGCTCATGGCAACAGCTCCTTGGTTGTCGTTGAGGTCGGGTCAGGCGGCCGGTTCGACCGCTGCCGGCAAACCGGGATCGGTCCGGTGAATTTCAAGCCCGGACGGGAGTCGCGACCGCGCAAAGTCGTTTAGACTTTGTTCCACGAACCAACGGCAAGGACCTGCAATGACCATCAAGGAAGGCGACAAGATCCCGGCGGCAACGCTCAACATGCTCAAGGACGGAGTGCAGGCGATCAGCACCGACGAACTGTTTGCCGGTCGCAAGGTCGTATTGTTCGCGGTGCCCGGAGCGTTTACCCCGACCTGCTCGGCAAAGCACCTGCCCGGCTATGTGGCCAAAGCCGGTGAGTTCGCCGCGCGTGGCGTTGATGTCGCTTGTCTTTCCGTCAACGACGCGTTCGTGATGGGTGCCTGGGCAAAAAACCAGGACGTTCCAGACTCCATCCACATGCTGGCCGATGGCAACGGCGCCTTCACTCGCGCACTTGGCCTAGAGCTCGACGCCACTGCCTTCGGCATGGGACTGCGCGCAAAACGTTTTGCCCTGTACGCCGAGGACGGCGTAGTCAAGCAGGTGCACGTCGAAGCGCCTGGCGAGTTCAAGGTGTCGTCCGCGGAATACGTGCTCGAACACCTGCCGTAATCTCACTTCTGCTTCACCTGAGGTTGCGCCGGGCCGCCTACACTAGCTCGGCGCTGGTTACAGGCGCGGCGAGGCGATCTGTTGCACCACCTGATGGAGATACCGATGAAACGTTTGATTTCGATACTGCTGCTGTCGCTGCTCTGCATGGGCGCAAGCGCGTCAGCCATGGCCCGCTGCGGTCATTGCGGCCGTGTCACCGACATCCAGGCCTATGACACGCATCGTTCCAGCACCGGCGGCACCATTGCCGGCGCAGTCGTCGGCGGCCTGCTGGGCAACCAGATCGGCGGCGGCAATGGCAAAAAGCTGGCGACGGTTGCCGGCGCCGTGGGTGGCGGCTATGCCGGCCGGCGGATTGCCGAGAACTCCGACAAGACCCGCTATCGCGTAACGGTTCGGCTGGACAATGGCGACACCGAGGTGGTGAAGCAGAGCAACGTCAACCACCTGCGCGTGGGCAACTATGTGCGTATCCGCAACGGCCGGGCCGTGCGGCTCTGAAAGCGTCGTAAAAGCGGCCCAGCTGCGCCTCAGCGAATCACCTGCAGGCGCAGCTCGGCCCAGGCACCGGTATCGGCCATCGCCACGATGCGCTGCTCGCCAGGCGCATCGAACTCCTGGATGAAACTCGCGCCGCCGCGGCTCTCTGCCACCAGACGCCCGTTGAGCAGCCAGCGCACGCGCGACTCGGTACCCAGTGCACGCAAACGTACTTGCGGCCGATGCACACTGCCAGGCGCCCGCATGATACGGCTGTCCTGCGCGGGGCCATCTATGCTCAATGACTGCATCGCCTCCAGTGAATCGTCGCTGCAGTCCGCGGCAAGCGCAGGGATGGACGTCGCCTCTCGTTCTGCCACCGTAAGCCATGGATAAGCCAAGCTAGGCCACCGCGCGACGCTGACTTGACGCGGGCGATGTGCGAGGCGGCAGTCCGCGGACAGCCGCAGCCCGCTTGTTGCATCCACCTGCAACAGATGACGGCCGGGACTCCAAAGCTTCGCCTCGCGTTCGGCGAGAGTCGGTGGCGTGTTGCCGGCAAGGACCCACGCAGTTCGGCGCTGCCTGCACAACGTCGGTTGCGCTGCATCGGGCGGCAAACCGAGGGGCCAGCAGACCTCTCGTTTCGCAACGCTCGCCGGCGGGCCGCGGCGGGCTTTGTCAGCGATCGGCCGCGGCAAGGTATCGATAACCTGGAACATCAGCGGCAAGGCGGTCACTGCGCCATATTGCCCGGGCATGGGCGTGCCGTCGGGGCGTCCCACCCATACCCCGACCGTGAACGCCGGCGTGCTCCCGAGGGCCCATGCATCCCGGAATCCGTAGCTGGTCCCGGTCTTCCACGCGACGCGTGAACGGGTACCCGGGTCGAAGGCATCCTCCCCGAATCCAGGTGCGGAGTGCCGTTCAAGCACGTCGCGGATGATCCATGCCGCTCCTGGCGAA
This sequence comes from Gammaproteobacteria bacterium, assembly GCA_043717405.1. GTDB lineage: Bacteria > Pseudomonadota > Gammaproteobacteria > Xanthomonadales > Xanthomonadaceae > Arenimonas. The sequence continues at coordinate 5,644 of JAYSXN010000275.1, read as the reverse complement.
AGCAGGCGCCGTCCTGCCGCTGCCTTGCCCGGAACGTAGCCGACGCGCCCTGCCAGGCCCTCTCGATTCAACGCGGCAAAAGCACCGACCAGTTGCTCCAGTGAAACACCGGTGCCGCCCAGGATCATCGCCAGATTCGGCTGCGCGCCGCGCGGCAATTTCAACACCAGGCCGGCGTGTTCGAGCCGCGCGGCAAAACGCGACGGTCCCAGGCGGTCGAGAAGATCAACTGCGGGCACGTTGAGCGACAGCCGCAGCGCATCGGCTGCCGAAACCGGGCCGTTGAACGTGGGGTCGAAATTTGCCGGTCGATAATCGCCAAAACTCTGCGGCGCATCGACGAGCAGGCTCTCCGAATGGATCAGGCCGTCATCGAGCGCCAGCCCATACAGGAACGGCTTGAGCGTCGAGCCGGGCGAGCGCGTCGCACGCACCATGTCCACCTGCCCCAGGCGCGCGGCTTGAGCGAACGACAATGACCCTACGTAGGCCAGTGCCTGCAAGTTGCGATTGTCCACGACCAGTACCGCGGCCGAGCTGCGCTCGGGCAGGCGTGAAAAGTAAGCGGCCACGCGTTCTTCCAGCGTGCGCTGCAGGTTGGCGTCGATGCTGCTGCGTATCTCGGCCCGCAGCGGATACTGCGTCCTCAGGCGCTCGGCCAACAAGGGTGCGAGCATCGGCACGGCCATGCGTCGCGCGACCACCGGCTCGACCAGCGAGTCGGCGATCTGCCGCGCCGGCCACGCACCCTGTGCCTGCATGCGCCGCAGCAGCTTGTCGCGCGCATGGCGTGCCGCACGATTGTGCCGGTCCGGACGCAAGCGGCTCGGCGATTGTGGAAGCACGGCCAGCAGCGCCGCCTCGGCGTGTGAAAGATTTTTTGCAGGTTTGCCCAGGTAGGCCCAGCTGGCCGCCTCGACGCCTTCGATGGTGCCGCCGAACGGCGCGTGGTCGAGATACATGAGCAGGATCTCGCGCTTGGAAAAATGCAGCTCGAGTTGCAATGCACGCAGCACCTGCCGCAGTTTGCCCCAGGCGCTGCGCGGCTGCGGCTCCAGGATCCGCGCCAGTTGCATGGTCAGCGTGGAGCCGCCAGAGACTACTCGCCCGGTGCGCGCAAATTGCCAGCCAGCGCGAGCAAGCGCGATTGGATTCACGCCAGGGTGTCGCCAGAACCATCGGTCCTCGTAGCCGATCAAGGCTTGCAGGTAGAGCGGGGAAACATGCTCCACGCGCGTTGGATAGCGCCAGACCCCATTGTCGCTGGCGAACGCCCGCAGCGGCGTGCCATCGCTCGCGGTCACGATGACGCTGGCCGTCGTCTGCGTTGGCAGGGGCAGCGGAAACATCCAGTCGGCCAGCAGGCAAAGCGCCAGCACCAACGCCAGCAGTGCGGTGCCGTGCGCGGCCCGGCGCCGCCATCGTGCCTCGCCTGGCCAGTGTCTGGCGCGCGCCTGCTTCAGGGCTGCACGACCCGGATGGTTTCCGGTAACGTCTTGCCGATCGCACGCAACTGCGGCCGATACATGTCTTCCAGCTGCGGCGACGGCACCGTGTAGGTGCCCGGCGTGACTGCACGCACCAGGTAGAACAATCGCGCCTGCCCGCCATCGAGTTTCAACGCAGCCACGTAGCGATCATCGCGGTACTCCTCATGCACCAGCGTCGCCGCCTCGCCTCGCGCGTCGAGCGCGACGCCGTCGACCTTGATGTCGGCCCACTGCTCGGGCGGCGTCAGGTTGAGGTTCTCGATCTCGACACCGGCCGGCAGGAGATCCACCAGCAACGCATCGGGCATGGTCTGCCCGGCTTCGACCTTGAGCTCCACGATCAAGGCTTCGCCCTCGCGCAAGCTGTTGCCCTTCCATGCGCTGCCGTCGGTATTGAAGTACTGCCGGCTGACGCTTAGCTTGCTGGTGTCGACCGCGGGCCGCTCCCGCGGGATGCCGGCAACATCGACCGTCGCGTAGACCGGCCCGCTGGAATTGAGCGTGTAATGCAAGCCTGCAGTGAGTTCGTCGTAGCCGAACGTGCGGCTGTCGAGCTGGGTTTCCCCAATCACGGTCGTGTTGCCAGGCCGTTCGAGCCTGGCGCTGAAGCGACGATCGCTGCCCAGGGATTCCAGCATCGACTTGCCCAGTCGCGCGAGAGCAATCTGCTCCTGCGTGCTGTACCACACGTAGCCGCCGGCATTTCGCGACGCCAGGTTGCGGGACAGCGACAACAGATGCGCGTCGCTGCGTACGGGATCGAGCTTGTAGCGCTTGGCCAGCATTACCAGCAGCGCCTCGTCACGAATCTGGGATCCGTAATCGCCCAGATACTGCGGACGCTTGTCCTTCATCACCAAAGCCTGCGTGATCGCCTTGCGCCCGCGTCCGGTGTCGCCTTGCAGGTTCAGCGCAAGCCCCAGGTGCATGAGAGCCAGCGGCGTCAGCGCCCGATCGCGCTCGTTGTCGTACATCGCGCGCAGCGTGCCCAGCGGAGCGCGATTCACCCGCGCGAGTACGTACCCTGCTTGCGCTTGGTAGGCGAATCGCATGTGTTCACGATTATCGAATCCATAGAACGGCGCGCTGCCGGTCAGCAAATCCTCGTTCAATCGCTCCAGCGCTTTCTGCAGCACGCTTTCAGGTACGGCGAATCCGGCGTCGCGTGCATCAAGCAGGAACTCGACGATGTACGGCGTGAGGATCGGATTGGCCTCGGTGTCGCTGCCCCAGAAGGAGAAGTGTCCCGAGCTCAGCTGCATGGAGGCCAGGCGGCTGAATCCTGCCTCCATGCGCCGGCGCCTGTCCTGCGCATTCAAGCCGGTGATACCGAGGTTCGCGGCGGTGTCGGCATCAAGCAACAAGGCCGCATAGGCGCGCGTCGTGGTCTGCTCCGCGCAACCGTACGGATAATCCAGCAGGTCGCCAATCGCTTTCGCAAACGGGATCGGCGGCAATGCGCTGAGCGTTACCCGTGCGTTGACGGTGGCGGGCATCAGACCTTGCGCGATATCGGCGCCGAGCTTCAGTTCGGCACCGGGGTTGAGGGTTTGCAATTGCGAGCGCGCAACCGCGCCCCAGGCCGGCCGCACCGGGACTTCGAATTCACGGTTGACTGTGTGCCCGCCTCCAACGACCTTCAGCTGCAACCTGGCCACGCCCCAGCCGGGCTTGCCAGTCAGGTCGAAGCTCAGCGTCTTCCTGCCCTCCACGCCCAGGCGCAGCTTGCGAGCGCCGTCGGCCACTTCAATCGGCCCGGAGGCGCCTATCTGCACAGAAAAATCGTTGGCGCTGCCGGTGAAGTTCTGCAGGTCGATGGTAAGCGTGCTGCGGTCACCGGGCGCCAGTGCGCGCGGCGTGCTCGCCTCGGCCAGGATGGGACCGCGCAGCACGCTCTCGCTGCTCGACTGCCCATAGCGGTCCGCACTGAACACCAGGGCCGATACACGCAGCGTGCCGTTGAATTCCGGCACATTCACCGGAATGCGGGCAATGCCTTTCGAATCGAGCGCGACCAGGCCAGAAAAAAGATCGACCGTCTGCACTTTTGCCGTCGGCCTTCTTGCCTGCGGCAACGACTCCAGTGCCATGTCGCCGCCGAACTTCAGCGTCGCGGTATCGCCGGCGAAGCTTTCGATCACGCGGCCGTAGATGTCATAGGCATCCACGCCAAGGCGCCGCTGGCCGAAGAAATGTTCCGCTGCATCCGGTACCGGGAAGCGCGTGATGTTAATGATGCCCAGATCAACGGCGGAGACGGTGACCCATGCCTTCTGCCCCGCCAGTTGCGGCGCTGCCACGATGACTGGCAGGACCTGTTCGGGCCGGGTGAGCTTTGGAACCTTCACGCTTACCGCTACGCGCCGGTTGCGACGATCCATCGGTACATGCACCACGCCCAGCGCGCGCGCCGGCGTTATTTTTTCCACGGCCGAGCCACCTCGAAACACCAGGGCGGTGATGTAGATGTCGTGCCGCTCCCACTCAGGCGTGACTTTCAGTTCCACCACGGCGCCAGCTTTCGCATCGATCGGCTGCGTGTGCAACAGGTGATCGGACTCCACCAGCAGGACGCCAGGTCCTGCGTGCGGCGGGGTGATGGTCACGCGCAAGGTGTCGCCGGCGCGATAGCTGGTCTTGTCGAGCGCAAGTTTGACCTTGTCCGGTCGTGCATCCAGCCCGCGGTTCTGGTTGTCCCAATCCCAGCCCGCGGTGAACTGGTAGCGTGACACCAGGCCGGTCGCCGGATCCTTCACCTCGAGCCGGTACACGCCCCACTGGACGGTGAAATCGACTCGCGTGCCGCCTTCCGCGCGCGCGAGGACCGGCTTGCTGTCCACGACCTTGTAGCGCGAGGTGAAATCGTAGCCCCAGTTGCTGTCGGTATACGTCCAGTGGTAATCGCGTTCCTCGCGCAGCAGCGTGGCGGTCAGGTTGCTGGCAGCCTGCAGCTGCCCATCGACGGTGCTGCGGATCAGCTCGAAGCCGACCGTCGCATTGTTTGGCGCCGCCTCGGTCGGGTCGAACAAGGGACGCACGCCAACCAGCACCTGCGCCGGCCAATAGGTGCGCTTTAGCGTGCGATTGACCGGCCGCCCGCCGCTTTCGTAAACGCTGCCGGTGACGAGCATCGAAACCGGCGCGCCTTTGGTCGCTTCGGCCGGCAGCGCTATCGGCGCGCTGAGCTGGCCCTTGTCATCAAGTTTTTCGTCGATGATGTCGGCGCTGGATTTTTTCGGAAACACCAGCGTCGAGTCACCGAAAAAATGCTGCGGGTACTTGTCTACGGGATGCACTTCGCCGACCAGCCCAAGACGAGCGGTAAACCGGTTACCCGCGGCGGGTGCGCCGTAAAGATAGGCAGCCTCGACATGCAGGTCGAGTTTCTCGCCCGGGCGCAACACTTGCTGCGGCGAATCAAGCGTCAGCTTCATCCGCTCGGGAAGGAATTCCTCGATGCGCAGGTTCATGCCCTCGACCACGTCGCCCTTGCCGGGAGCAGTCCTGAACTCCACTTGCCAACGACCAGTCGGCGCATCTGTCGGAAGCGTCTGCTGCCATTCGAAATAGCCGGCTTCGCGCGCGACCAGCTGCGACTCGATGAACACCTTGCCATCGGGCTGCTTGAGGCTGAGGAACAGCGGCTGCGCCTTGATCGATTTACCGTCGTAGTCGCGCATCAGCGCCGAGACACGCACGGTTTCGCCGGGCCGATACAGGTCACGCCCGGACCACGCAAAGACATCGAACCAGGCTTGTTGGCGTCCAGCCACGGAGAAATCCGAAAGATCGACCGCAGGCTGGTTGAAGGCAAGCAGCGACACGTCCTTCCCGTGTCGCGCGACCAGCACCTGCTCGGCACTGAGCTTGTAGGCCACCAGCGCATCGCCGTTGCCATCGGTGCTGGCACGCACCGTGGTTTCGCCCTTGCGGTCGAGCACGGCGAGCGCGACGTTGTCTATTGGCTCACCGGTTTTCAGCGATGCCGTATGCACGTACACCTTGTCCTTGTAAGCCCTGAGGTGCAGGCCAATGTCACTGACATAGAAGATGGCCGTTTCGTACTGCCCGCTGAAGTGACCGACCGGCTTCATGATCGCCATGTACAAACCGGCGGACTGCAGCTGGCTGATGTCCTGCAGCGGAAGATAAGT
>JAYSXN010000274.1:0-4562 GCA_043717405.1 Gammaproteobacteria bacterium | reverse complement strand
GCTGATCGGCAACTACGTGTTTTACCTGTTGGGAGTACAGCAGACCTCGCCCGGCAACGCGCAGCTGATCATCCAGCTGGCGCCATTGCTGATGGCCTTGGGCGGCATTTTCATTTTCCGCGAGTCCTACCGCTGGGGGCAGTGGCTGGGGCTGGCAGTCATTGCCACTGGTTTGTTGCTGTTCTTCCGCGACCAGTCGAGCCACAGCAGCGTGGGACAGCACAACTACGCGATGGGGTCGGCGCTGGTGGTAGTTGCCGCAGTGGTGTGGGCGGGCTATGCGCTGCTGCAGAAGCAGCTGCTTGCGCGGCTGTCGTCGCCGGCGATCCTGTTGTTCATATACGTGCTGGCCGGCGTCGTGCTGCTGCCTTGGGCGCATCCGTCGCAACTGCTGGCGCTGGACGCGCGTGGCTGGTGGCTGCTCGTATATTGCGCGTTGAACACGCTGGTCGCCTACGGCGCCTTCGCCGAGGCACTCGTGCACTGGCAAGCCTCGCGTGTGTCGACCATCCTGGCCGCGACGCCCTTGCTCAGCCTGGCAGTGATCGCCATGGTGCATGCCTGGTCGCCGGGCGCAGTGGCCCCGGAATCGGTCACCTGGCTGGGTTACGCCGGCGCGTTGCTGGTGGTCGCGGGCTCGGCGATGAGCAGCCTGCTCGGCGCCAGAACCGCAGTAGTTGCTGAAGGTAACGATGCGCGCTGATCAGGCCAGGACTTCCAGCGAGTTCTCCGCGGCCGCGGCTTCGCTGGTCATCGCCGATATATATTCCGCTGCCGCGCGCATCGCTCCGTTCGCGCATGTCACCCCGGTGTTGCGCAGCCGCTCGCTGGATTTGCTCAGTGGCGCGCAACTGCACTTCAAATGCGAAAACCTGCAGCGCGTCGGTGCCTTCAAGTTCCGTGGCGCCTGCAATGCGGTCTGGTCGCTCGACGAAGCCAGTGCCGCGCGAGGAGTCGTCACACACTCGTCGGGCAACCATGGTGCCGCGCTGGCGCTGGCGGCACGCACTCGTGGCATCGATGCCCACGTGGTCGTGCCGCGGGGTGCGGTGCGTTCGAAAGTGGTCGCGATCAAGGCCTACGGCGCCACCGTGCATGAGTGCGCGCCGACCATGGCCGCGCGCGAGGCGATGGCCGCGCAGATCCAGCAGGACACTGGAGCGCAACTCGTGCATCCGTTTACCGATCCGGCGGTGATTGCCGGACAAGGCACGGCGGCGCTGGAATTGATGCACCAGGCTGGCGAACTGGACATCGTGCTGGCGCCCGTAGGCGGCGGCGGATTGATCAGCGGCTGCGCCGTGGCCGTGGCTGGACTGGCGCCGGATACGCGCGTGATCGGGGCCGAGCCCAGCGGGGCGGACGACGCCTACCAGTCACTGATATCCGGCGCGCGCGTCACCGGACTGGTGCCAGACACCGTCTGCGACGGGCTGCGCGGCATCGTTGGCGAAATAAACCTCGCGCTGATGCGCCGCCACCAGGTGCAGGTGCTGCGCGTCGACGATGCGCAAACCGTGGCGGCGATGCGCCTGATCTGGGAGCGGATGAAGCTGATCGTCGAGCCGTCCTGCGCGATCGTGCTGGCCGCGGTCCTGCGCTATCCCGAACACTTCGCCGGGCGCCGGGTCGGCCTCATTGTGTCCGGCGGAAATGTTGACCTCGACCTTGCATTGTCATGGGCCGAGCCACGTGCTTGACTAGCGTTTTCCAGTGGAGTGCGGGCGATGACCGATGAACAGGTGCAATGGACCGGACATCCCTCGCAATGGCAGAACCTGGGCTGGTTCCTGCTTTGCCTGCTGGTGATCCCGATCCCCTTCGCCATCTGGAAGTGGCTGGAGACCAACAGCACGGTGTACACGCTGACCGACCAGCGCCTGAAGTTCACCCGCGGAATCGTCGGCAAGACCACCGAGGACCTCGAGTTGTACCGCGTGCGTGACAGCAAGTTCGAGCAAGGTTTGTTCGAGCGCATGGTGGGGCTGGGCAACATACAGTTGTTCACCACCGATGAAACCTCGCCTTCGATCGTCCTGCCCTACATCGCCGATGCCGAAGGCGTGCGCGAAAAAATCCGCGCGCTGGTCGAGGCGCGACGCGACGCCAAGCGCGTGCGTTATCTCGACGCCGAATGAATGCGGCGTGGCCGCGCGGCTGGCCCTGCCGGCCTAGCGCGAACGCCGCGGGATTCGATCAGCCGGGAAACTGGCAATGTCGTGACTTCCCTCGCGGCGCGGCGTGCCCGGCCCCGGCGCCCAGCCCATCGCGCTGATCACTTCCCAGGTGCTGGGAAGGCGGCCCTCGCGCCGTTGCGTTTCGTAGGCGGCGATCATCCGCTCCCGACGTGACTTGCCGCCGAGTCCACGCGGCCGCTGCACGCGGGCATCGCCGGCACCAATGGCGCGCAATTCGCGCAGCAAGGTCATCACGTCGGGATAGCTGAGCGTAAATGGCTCCCGCGACAAGACCGGATTGCGGAAACCGGCCGCGATCAAGGCATCACCGACCTGCTGGATCGCAGCGAAGGGTGACAGCGGCGGCTGCCGTTCGCCTGCTTGCAGGTAGGCCTCGCGCAATTCGACCAGCGTGTCCGGTCCGAAAGTTGAAAACAGCAGCAGGCCGTCGACGCGAAGCACGCGCCTGAATTCGGCCAGCGCCACGGGCAGGTCAGGCACCCATTGCAGGCACAGGTTGGAAAACACCAGGTCGACGCTCTGGTCGGCCAGAGGCAAATGCGATGCCTCCGCGCACACGCGCTGCACCGGCCGCCAGAAACGCGTATTGGCACGAACCTGGCGCAGCATCGGCAGCGCGATGTCCAGTGCAACCACCTCGGCCTTCGGCCAACGCCCCTTCATGATGCCGCTCGCGCGCCCCGGACCACTGCCAACGTCGAGCACGCGCGTGGGTTTTTTTTCCTCGAGCACATCGAGTTGTTCGAGCAGGCGCGATTCGCACTCGCGCTGCAGCACGGCCACCTCGGCGTAGCCCGACGCCGCGCGGCCAAAGTTGTGGCGCAAGCGGCGATGGTCGAACAACGACGGTCGGCCACCCGTACTCATGCGGCAAGCGCCTGCATGAAGGCAACGATTTCACCTGCAACTTCGGGCGCGTGGGTCAGGAATGGCGCATGGCCGCCGTGTTCGATGCGTGCAAACGTTGCGGATGCAGGGGATGCCAGCCGTGCGCACTGCTGCATGGCTTCCGGCCGCACGATTCGATCGCGACGACCAGCTAGCCACAAGCTGGGCATCGACAGGCCGTCCAGGCCGGGGCGTAAGTCGCTTCGCGCCAGCAGGTCCAGCCCACGGGCCAGGGTTTCCGGCGTCGGCTCGCCATGGGCGAAGACGCGCTCGCGCAAGATGCGCAGTTCCTCGCGCGCGTGATCGGACCCTTGCGCCTCGAGCAACAGGAAGCGGTCGATGCAGCCGCGGTAATCGCGATGCAGTTCGTCGGCGAAACCTGCAAACACCGATGCCGGCATGCCCCAGGGCCAGTCACTGGAATGCACGAAGCGCGCGCTGGCGCCAACCATTACCAGGCCGCGCACTGCTTCGGGAATGGACTGCGCCGCGTGCAGAGCTACGAGACCGCCCAGCGACCAACCCGACCAAGCACAGGCGCCGGGCACACGCGCGGCCACGTCCCGCGCAATGGCGTCCAACTCCAGCGGCACGCCGCTGTCATGGCTGCGCCCGTGTCCAGGCAGGTCAACCAGGTGCAAGGTGAAGTGCTGTTGCAGCAAGGCCGACAGTGGCTCGAAAACATCCCCGTGCATGGCCCAGCCGTGCAGCATCACCAGCGCCGGTCCGGCGCCACGCACGACAATGTCCATTTCAGCCCGCGGCCGCGCGCGGATTGGCGCAAGCGTGCACCAGTGCCGTCACCAGCGCATCGACATGCTGGTCGCTGTGCGCTGCATTCAAGGTCACGCGCAAGCGGGCTTGGCCGTCAGGCACGGTCGGTGGCCGGATCGCGCCAACCAGGAAGCCGGCTTCTTCAAGTGCAGCCGACACCGCCAGCGCGCGAGCGTTGCCGCCAAGCAGCACCGGCTGGATCGGCGTGTAGGACTCGAGCAGCGGCAAGCCCGCTCCGAGCGCGGTGCGGCGGAAGCGCATCACCAGCGACGCGAGCCGGGCACGCCGCCACGGCTCGCCGCGGATCAGGCGCAGTGAAACCCGCATGGCCGCGGCCATTGCTGGCGCCGGCGCGGTACTGAATAAATAAGGTCGCGCGGTTTCGGCGATGTGCGCGATCACCGCGTCGCTGCCTAGCAGCAAGGCGCCCTGGCCGCCAAATGCTTTGCCCAGTGGCAGGCACAGCAGCGGGACTTCCTGATGACCAAGATTGGCCACCGCCACGCTGCCGCGGCCGTCCGGGCCGATCACGCCTATGCCGTGCGCATCATCGACGAAGAGCAACGCATCCTGGCTGCGCGCGAGTACCGCCAGTTCGCGCAGTGGTGCCAGATCGCCGTCCATGCTGAATACACCGTCAGTCGCGACGACCGCGGCGCCGTCGCGCTCGGCCATGAGCTGTCGCAAGGCCGCGCCCGAATC
>JAYSXN010000273.1:0-13174 GCA_043717405.1 Gammaproteobacteria bacterium | reverse complement strand
CGGCCATTCCAGGCCGGCCCGCGCCGCGAATCATCAGCGCCGCCATGGTCGCGGGCATGAAACCGGGAAGCGTCATTGTCGACCTTGCCGCCGAGTCTGGGGGCAACTGCGAGCTTACCCAGGCTGGCCAGGAAATCGATGTCGACGGCGTGCTCGTCGCCGGGCCGATAAACCTCGCCAGCATGGGCGCGCTGCACGCCAGCGAAATGTATGCACGCAATGTATTCAACTTTCTCGGGCTGATGCTGGACAAGCAAGGGCAATTGCACCTGGACTGGAACGATGAGCTGATTGCCAAGACTTGCCTGGCCCACGAAGGCCAGGCGCGCGGCTGACCACAGGAGTTTCACCAATGGATGGTTTTCTCGCGCTGTACATTTTCATGCTGGCCGCTTTCACCGGCTACGAGATCATCGGCCGAGTGCCGGTGATCCTGCACACGCCATTGATGTCCGGCTCAAATTTCGTGCACGGCATCGTGCTCGTCGGGGCCATGGTCGTGCTCGGCCATGCCGAAGGCAACGTCGCCAAGGTCATCGGTTTCATTGCCGTCTTGCTGGGCGCGGGCAACGCCGCCGGTGGTTATGTGGTGACCGAGCGAATGCTCGAGATGTTCAAGCCGAGCAAGAAAGCAGGTGAGCCGTGATGGCGCATCCGTTGGCATTGCTGGTGGAGGCCAGCTATTTCGCAGCAGCGTTGCTGTTCATCCTTGGCATCAAGCGCATGGCCTCGCCAGTGACCGCGCGCAGCGGCATCCAGTGGGCAGGCGCCGGCATGCTGCTGGCCACGATCGCAACTTTTTTCTACCCGGCGCCTGATGGCGCGGGCATGCACAATCTAGGGCTGATCGCGCTGGCGATACTGATTGGCACCGGCGCGGCCTGGATCTCCGGCAAGCGCGTGGCGATGACCGACATGCCGCAGATGGTGGCCTTGTACAACGGCATGGGCGGCGGTTCGGCGGCGGCGATCGGAGCGGTCGAGTTGCTGCGCTTTTCCGCGCAGGGCAAGCCACCTTCGCAAACGGTGCTGGTGTTGGGCGTGGTCGGCGCGCTCATCGGTTCCATTTCACTCACCGGTTCCATCATCGCCTGGGCCAAGCTCGATGGGCGCATGGACCGGCGCTTCACTTTCGCCGGCCAGCAATGGTTCAACGCGCTGGTTTTCCTGGTCGCTGTCGGGCTCGGGCTGGCGGCCGTGATTGGCCTGCAGCAGCCGGTGATCATCGGCTTCTTCGTAGCGGCGCTGAGCGTTGGCGTGCTGATGACGCTGCCGATCGGCGGCGCCGACATGCCGGTGGTGATTTCACTGTTCAACGCATTGACCGGACTGGCGGTCGCCTTTGAAGGCTACGTGCTCGGCATCGAGGCGCTCATCATTGCGGGCATGGTGGTTGGCGCGGCCGGCACGATGCTGACGCAGTTGATGGCCAAGGCGATGAACCGCCCGATCAGCGGCGTGCTGTTCAGCAGCTTCGGGCCCAGCGGCGAAGCGCAGGAAATCTCCGGCGCGCAGAAGCCGATTGAAGCTGGCGATGTCGCGGCGATGATGGCCTACGCCGAACGCGTGGTGATCGTGCCGGGCTACGGATTGGCCGTGGCGCAGGCGCAGCACAAGGTCTGGGAATTGGCGCAACAGCTGATCAAGCGCGGCGTGAAAGTGAAGTTTGCGATCCATCCGGTAGCCGGGCGCATGCCCGGGCACATGAACGTGCTCCTGGCCGAAGCCGGCGTGCCCTATGACCTGATCGCCGACATGGACGACATCAATCCGGAATTTCCCAACACCGATGTGTCGCTGGTGATCGGCGCCAACGACGTGGTCAATCCGGTGGCCAAGACCGATCCGGGTTCACCAATCTATGGCATGCCGATCCTGGATGTCTCGCTCTCACGCAACACCGTCGTGATCAAGCGCGGCAAGGGCACTGGCTTTGCGGGTATCGAAAACGCGCTGTTCTACGCCGACAACACGCGCATGCTCTATGGTGACGGCGCCGCGGCGATCGGGCAGATCATCTCGGAACTCAAGGCGCTGGACGGGGGCCACTGAGCCGCGGTTGGCTGAGCAGCGCGGCCAGCGGCAGCGCCGCCACCATGAGCACCCAGTCGGCGCGCTGAAGGCTCAGCTTGCTCAATTGCCAGGCGAGTGCCGCGCCCAGGCGCAGCGATGAGGCCAGCGGCGGCAGTCCGAGCACGGCGCCAAGCTGCGTTGACACGACCAGCCATTGACTGAGTGCGATTGCAGCGGCCGTTGCCAGGACGGCGATAATGATCCGGGGCAAACCGGGCGGCGCGTTGGTGAGGCGCAACAGCAAGGCCATGTCCGCGGCGGCGACCAATGCAAGCCAGCTGCATGGACGCATGGATAGCACCGCGACGATCACCCAGACGGCGCTCATGCCAAGGATTCCAACCGACACGGCGGCCAAGGGCAACAGCCACGGGCCTGCGGATAATCTTGGCAAATCGGCGTCCTCGCTCCGGCAAGGGCTAAAATAGCCGTGTTTCCCCTTTTGCGATAGGAAGCTAATTGTCTTATTCAAGTTCCAGCGAGCCGGTGAAGTTCGAACGTGACTGCGCTGCGGTACTCGTGCCGCAAGGCGAGAGCGTCAATCTCCCGGCCGGCAGCGTCGGTTATATCACCCAGGCGCTGGGGGGTTCCTTCACTGTGTTCGTGGAAGGTAACCTGTTCCGCATCGCTGGCGAAAACGCCGACGCCATCGGCAAGACGCCACCCGAGCCGCTGCACCTTGAGGAAGGCGCCGGCGACGATGCCGTTGAAAAACTCGTGTGGGCGCAGTTGCGTACCTGCTTTGATCCGGAGATACCGGTCAATGTCGTTGAACTCGGCCTGGTTTATGCCTGCGACCTGGAGGCCGCCGGTGACGGCCAGCGTCGCGTCAACATCCGTATGACGCTCACTGCACCGGGCTGCGGGATGGGCGATATCCTGGTGGAAGATGTGCGCAACAAGGTGGAGCGGGTGCCTACGGTCATCGAAGCCGATGTCGAACTGGTGTTCGATCCACCATGGAACCAGAGCATGATGTCGGAAGCGGCACGCCTGGAAACAGGAATGCTGTAACCATCACGGAGAAGATCCATGGGCAGGAATTTGCGGGTGCTGTGCTGGCTGCTGGCCTTGGTTTTCCTGATCTTCGATCTTTACCAGTGGGGTGGGCTGGCGATCACCCCGACGGTGGGTCCGGACCTGCGCGAGCAGGCGTCGGTGCGCAGCCCGCTGGCGGCAAGCTATCTGTTCCTCGGACGCCATGCCGTGGACGCGGCAAGGATGGAGTCGTCCGCGCGCGACTTCGCCAATCGCCATTTCGCCAGCCAGATCCAGGGCGAGCACGGCAGCCCCAGGTTGATCGTGGAAAGGTTCCTGGCCGCGCAAAGCGCCGTTTCGCAACTCGCTTACTATGGCGCCCCGATCCTGCTGGTGTTGAGCCTGCTGCTACACGCCAGGCGTCCGAAGCAGATCCGCAGCTTCGGAGGCCGAGGCTAGGCACGCGTTCCCCCGGTGGGGCGTCAACGATATTCAACCGGTCCCAGGACGCCAGCCTTGCTTGCTGCAACGCAGCGTGACCTGTGATGGGCGTCACGCTAGGTTCGCGCTCGAGTGAGAGCCGCGCGACGGCAATCCCTCGTCCGGGATCGTCGCGCTTCACCTGATTGCGCGTGGCAGGCACCGGAATAATAACAAGTCATCCTGGCCGAATTCCGGTCTCCTCTCACCCTTTCCGGGGAAACACCATCGTGATCAGATCCCAAAGTCGAACCAAGGTTTCAACGCTGCTGTCCCGACTGCTCATCGGGGTTGCCAGCGTTGCCGCCTTCAGCAGTAGCGCGATCGCCAGTTCTTCGCACGTGGAAAATCCGTACTCGCCTGCTTACCAACACGAGTATCGCCATGGCGCCATGCCGACCATCGGCGTCCATGAGTCGATGCAGCAATGGGCTCGCGCCCATTCGGCCAGCACGACGGCCGCGACCAATTCCAGGACGCTTTCCTACGGCGGCGGCATCAGCGGCGTGGGCGTGCTCAGCGCGCAGTCCAAGGTCTACCTGATTTATTACGGTACCCAGTGGGGCACCTCGAGCACCGACGCCAATGGCAATTTGAAGTTCACCAATGACGCAGCCGGAGCCGCTGGCGCCGCGCAGCAGATGTTCAAGGGCATCGGCACCAACGGTGAATTGTGGTCGGCCGAACTGACCCAGTGGTGCGATGGTCCCGGCGTTGCCGCGGGCGCGACTTCATGCCCGTCCACCAACGTCACGCATATCCCGTACCAGCAGAACATCTTCGCTGGCGCGTGGTACGACAACTCCACCGCATCGCCGGCTGCAGCAACGCCGGCGCAGCTTGCCAATGAAGCCATCCGCGCAGCAGCGCACTTCGGCAACACCACGGCGGCTTCCAATCGCAACGCCTACTACGTGATCCTGTCGCCGAAGGGCACTAATCCCGACACCTACCAGGGTCGGTATTGCGCATGGCATGACTACACGGCTGATGCGGGCGTGAGTTCGCCGTATGGCGAGTTGGCTTTCAGCAACCAGCCCTACAACATCGATTCGGGTGCAGGCTGCGGCGTGGGTTTTGTCAACAGCCCCGGCACGCTCGACGGCTACACCATGACGCTCGGCCACGAATGGCACGAGATGATGTCCGACCAATTCCCGGCCGGCGGCTGGACCAACCACGACACCGGTACCTATGCCGGCCAGGAAAACTCTGACGAGTGCGCCTGGATCGCGGCGGGTGCCGTGGGCGGCGCGGCAAACATCACCTTCAGCACCGGTACCTTCGCGCAGCAGGCAAGCTGGTCGAACGACACCAACTCTTGCGCGATCTCGCACGCGATCGTTGGTGGCACCAGCGGCAACGTCGCACCGGCGGCCAATTTCAGCTACACCACCAGTGGCCTGGTCGCGACCTTCAACGACAGCTCCACCGACAGCGACGGCACCATTGCCTCGCGTTCGTGGAACTTCGGTGACGGCAGCACCTCCACCGCTACCAGCCCGAGCCACACCTACGCTGCCGCCGGCACCTACAGCGTTTCCGAAACCGTCACCGACAACGGTGGCCTGAGCAACAGCAAGACGGTCTCCGTCACGGTCAGCACGACCAGCACCAATGTGCTCGCCAACGGCGTCACCGTGTCCAACCTGTCGGCCGCTACCGGCGTCTACCTGAAGTACACGATGGTGGTTCCGGCTGGCGCGACGGGGCTGAAGTTCGTGCAGAGCGGTGGCACCGGCGACTCGGACATGTATGTGAAGTTCGGCAGCGCGCCGACCGACACCGTGTACGACTGCCGTCCGTACGTTTCGGGCAATGCCGAAACCTGCAACATCGCGACCGCACAAGGCGGCACCTACTACATCTACCTGAAAGCCTACGCCGCGTTCTCCGGCGTCAGCCTGACCGGTAGCTATTCAACTGGTTCGACCTGCGGCGGCACGGTCCTGTGCAGCGGTACGGCAGTGGCCTTGCCGTCGGTCGCCACGGGCGGCGTTTCCTCCAACTACACGCTGGTTGTTCCGAGCGGCAAGACCAGTGCTGTCATCAGCATCTCCGGTGGTACCGGCGATGCCGACCTGTACGTAAACCTGGGCAGTGCACCGACAACGACGACCTACACCTGCCGTCCGTACACGACCGGCAATGCCGAAACCTGCACCTTCAATTCACCGACGGCAGGCACCTACTACATCAATGTCCGTGCCTATGCAGGTTACTCGGGTGTCAGTCTGACCGGCACCGTCTCCCCGTAAACTGCAGTCACGGCAGCTGCGGCGCGCAATTCGGCCCGCGACCTGCCAGCAAGATCAAAAACCCCGGCTTCGGCCGGGGTTTTTTTTCGCCATCACGCTGCGCATTTGCGCGCCGCGTACCCGCCACGCAGCGCCTGCAGGTGTTGTTTAAAAGGTTACAGGGCATCTCGCCAGCCACCGTGCAAAGGCAAATTGCGCGACTTGGCAACGCTGGCACTTCACTGGAACCCGCGGTAAAAACAAGTGAGCGGGAACTCCTGGGCGAACTCGTCGAGCCGCGCAATGCAGACTGCCCGTAAAGCATATTCAACAATGAGGGCGCGCTGAGGCGCCTGTTGCAATGCAGCGTGACCTGTGAACGCGGTCACGCTACGTTCGGCGGCGAGTGATGGAGATGAGTTCCATCGCACGGTCCGGGTTACGTATTTGTCCCCTGTGGCAAAAAAAAAGTAGAGGCCGTATACGGCCCCCAGGCGATGGCGCGTTGGATATCCGGAAGCAAGGAAGGAAGTACATCCCGGCCGTATTGCACGGCTGCCGATCCACTTATTTTCGGGGATTCAAAACAGTGATCCAATCCAACCGTCGCACCCTCCAGCTCATCACGCTTTCACCGCTCACGCTGGCCTTGGCCATGGCCTCCGCCCAAGCTGCAACGCGCACCGAACTGCACAACCAGAATGTTTCCCTGCTCAACAGCCAATACAAATCCGCCGCGCTTGTCACCGGTCGGGCCACCCTTCCGCAGGTTCGCCACGCCGAGCTCCTCGGCCTGGATGCTGACTCGCGCCTGCAGGTCCTGACCAGCAACACCGACGCCGACGGCACCAGGCATTACCGCTACCAGCAGACTTTCCGCGGCGTGCCCATCTGGGCCGAACAGGTGATCGTCAGCGAAGACAAGGCCGGCAACGTCAAGAACCTGTTTGGCCGTTCGGTCAGCAACCTCGGTGCTGAACTTGCTTCCGGCGCGCCGGTGATTGCCAAGGCCAATGCCCTTTCGCTGGCCAAGACAGCCGCGCTCGGCAGCCGCCTCACTGCGATGAAAACCCAGCGCGAAGACGCGCGCCAGATGATCTATATCGGCGACGACAACCGCGCGCGCATGAGCTACGTGGTGTCCTTTTTCGCCGACACCTTGCACGGTGGTTCACCGACCCGTCCGTTCGTCATCCTCGATGCCAGCACCGGCAAGGTGCTGAAGAAGTGGGAAGGCCTGACCACCGCGCTGGTCGGCACGGGCCCCGGCGGCAATACCAAGACCGGACAGTACGAGTGGGGTTCAGGCGGCAGGTACGGTTTCCTGGACGTGACCCAGTCCGGCACCACCTGCACCATGAACAACACCAACGTGAAGTCGGTGAACCTGGCCGGCGGCACCACCGGCACCACCGCCTACGCCTACACCTGCCCGCGCAACACCTACAAGACCATCAACGGCGGCTACTCGCCGATCAATGATGCGCATTTCTTCGGCAGCGTCATCACCGGCATGTATCCGGCTTTTACCGGTTACAACGCGCTCAATTTCCAGCTGGTGATGCGCGTGCATTACAGCTCGGCCTATGAGAATGCGTTCTGGGACGGCAGCACGATGAGCTTCGGCGATGGTGCAACCACCTTCTATCCGCTGACCAGCGTCGACGTGGCCGGACATGAGGTCTCGCACGGCTTCACCGAGCAGCACTCCAACCTGACCTACTCTGGCCAGTCTGGCGGCATCAACGAGGCCTTCTCCGATATGGGTGGCGAGGCCACCGAGAACTACTGGAAGGGCAGCAACGACTTCCTCGTTGGGCCGGAAGTGTTCAAGGGCAGCGGCGCGCTGCGCTACATGTCCAACCCGCCGCAGGACGGCGCGTCGATCGACAACGCCGCCAATTACACCAGCACCATGGACGTGCACAACTCCTCGGGCGTCTACAACAAGGCGTTCTGGAAGCTGGCCACGACCACGGGCTGGAGCACGGCCACGGCGTTCAAGGCATTCACCCGCGCCAACGCGTTGTACTGGACCGCCAGCACCACCTACAACAGCGGCGCATGCGGCGTGCAAACGGCAGCGACCGACCTGGGCTACAACGTGGCTGATGTCACCGCGGCATTCACGCTGGTTGGCGTGAGCTGTAGCAGTGGCGGTGGCACCAGCGGCGGTGCGCTGACCAACGGCGTTGCCAAGACGAACCAATCGGGTGCGGCTGGCTCGTCAACGTCCTATACGCTGGTCGTTCCGTCCGGCGCGACGGGCTTGAAGTTCGTGACCTCCGGCGGCACCGGCGATGCCGACCTGTATGTGAAGTTCGGCAGCGCACCGACCACCACGACCAATGATTGCAAGTCAGAAGGCGGCACCACCGCCGAGACCTGCTCCATCGCCACGGCGCAAGCCGGTACCTACTACGTGCTGGTCAAGGGCTACACCGCGTTCTCGGGCATGAGCATCACCGGCAGTTACACCGCCGGCGGTGGCGGCGGCTGCGGCGGCACGGTGCTGTGCAGCGGTGCGGCAATCACTTTGCCGTCAGTGGCCACGGGCGGCGTCTCGTCCAACTACACGCTGGTCGTGCCGACGGGCAAGACCAGTGCAGTGATCGCCATCTCCGGTGGTACCGGCGACGCAGACCTGTACGTGAACATTGGCTCCGCGCCAACCACGACCACCTACAGCTGCCGTCCGTACACCACCGGCAATACGGAAACCTGTACCTTCAATTCACCGGTCGCCGGAACTTACTACATCAACGTCCGTGCCTACGCCGGGTACTCCGGTGTCAGCCTGAAGGGCACCGTCTCGCCGTAACTTGAACAGATGCACGCGTTGTCAGCAGGCCCCGGGGAACCGGGGCCTGCGTTTTCGTAGCGCCAGATTCGAACGTCGGGATTTTCCCTTTGCACAACTTCACCAGAACATCCAGGACCAGATGGTTGGCGGTTTTGCTGCCGGCCTGCCTGTTGCCGATGCGGGCCTTGGGTGACATCTCGAGCGCGCCCCACAGCACGCATGCCAACCCGGTCATAACGGCCGTGCGCAGCGACTACAACGGGACCCTGCAACCTGGCCAGGCGGTGGTGATCGACAACGCCTACGGCAATGTTTCGATTCGATTTGGCGGTTTTGAGCACCGCCTTGAAGCCCATGCCGTGGCGCAGGGGCCGCAGGCCAGCGCAGCACTGCAGTTCAAGCCAGCCGCCACCAGCGACGGCAGTTTCCAGATGGGCGCCAGTCTGCCCGACGCCGCAACAAGCGCCGAAGGTCGGCGCATAGACGTGTCCGTACTCGTTCCCGAGGGCCATGCGATGCGCGTGCGCACGAGTTCAGGCGACGTGGATGTGCATGGTGTGCACGGCAACGTCGTCGTGCGCAGCGACAGCGGCAATATCGGCCTGCGCGGTATACGCGGCGCGATAGACGCTGCAACCGGTGATGGCGAAATACAGGCATGGCTCGCGCCGGCTCCGCGCGGCGCAATGCAGCGCCTGCAGACCCGCACCGGCGCCATACAGGTCGGCGTCGATGACAAGCTCGATGCGAGCATCCAGATGGCGACCTCGGCCTTGTTCGCGACCGAGTATTCCTTGCAGATCGTGCGCCGCCCCGGCGAGGAACCGAACAAGCAGGCAAGCACGCTGGTCGGGGCCGACCATTCGAAGTTGTTTATCCATAGCAAGCGTGGGCAGATCAGCTTGTTGCGACGCGCAGCGTTTACCCGGCTGGGCCCGGCGTCGGCTACTGCGGCAGATGGGCAAGACGAACAGGAAGACAATGACGGTGACTGAGCGGGATGTCCGCGGCACCGATGGCTGATCCACTGCTTCACTTCGGGGAGTTACAGATGCTCATGCAAGGCAGGAAAATAACCGTTGTCGCGCTCGGACTGCTGCTGTCCTTCGCGGCCCTGGCGGCGCCGGCGTCCAAATCGCCTACGGCACTCAAAATCACCCGCGGCGTCGAGGTTGGCGAACCAGTGACGCCGATCAGTCTGGATGTTGACTTGCGGCATCTCCCCGTCGTCGCTACCTGGCACCCGGGCATGCCCATCCAGGAAGCGCACAAACGGCAATTTCATCCACTTGGCAGCGCCAATCCGGCCGCGCCGGCCTGGATGCGGGCTTCACCTGACCGACTTCCGGAACTGCAGCAACTCTGGGACAAGGGCGCTCCAGCCCAGTCCAGCCTGCGCGCCCGCGGCAACCGCGTCAGCATCAACAACGGTTCCACCGGCGTTTCGCCGGGTGATCCGGTGGTGGGCGTGAGCACCAATTACGTGATGTACGGCGTCAATGGTGGCAGCGGCGTCGGCACCACCTTCACGGTGTATGACAAGGCTGGAACCAAGCTGGCTGGCCCGACTTCGTTCTCCTCGCTGGCGCCTACCGGCGATGGCTGCAAGACCTCGGTGAGCGACCCGATCATCGTTTTCGACCGCTTGGCCAACCGCTGGTTCCTGCTTGAGATGGGCGGCACTACCACGGCTGCGAAAATGTGCGTGTACATCTCCAAGACCGAGAATCCGGTTTCGGGAGGCTGGTGGTTCTATGGCTTCGCCACGCCAACGCAGAATGATTATCCGCATTGCGCGGTCTGGAACAACGCCTACATCTGCACGGACAACGAGGGCGGCAGTTTCGTAACCGCCTATGCCTACGATCGCGCCAACATGCTGCTTGGCGGCACTGCACGCGGGCAACAACGCTTCGTGACCGTGCCCAAGCTGGCCGGCTACAGTTTCCAGGCGCTGACCCCGGCAACCTTTACCGGCGATAGTGCGCACGGCCCGGCCGCCGGCACGCAACCGATCCTGGCCCGCCACAACGACGACGAGGCGCACGCCGGCGCCTCCGCTGACACCACGCGCGATTTCATCGACCTGTATTCGATGAACATCGACTGGACTACGCCTGCGAATAGTTCCATCGCGACCTTGCCACGCATCGCCATCACCGAGTTCAACAGCTGGTTCCGCGATTACTCCAGCTTCGACACCGTGCCGCAGCCCGGTTCCACCGCGCGCATCGATCCGATCCGCGAAGTGATCCTCAATTCGCTGGTCTATCGCAATGTCGGCGCCTACGAATCCATCGTCGGCCAGTTCGCCACCAACCAGAACTCCGCGCGCACCGGTACCGTCGTTGATTCCGGCATCCGCTGGTTTGAACTGCGGCGTACCGGCGGCAACTGGACGCTGCAGCAGGAGGGCACGTTCAGCCCTGGCGATGCGAGCACGCACCACCTGGTTGGCAGCATCGCCACCGACAACAAGGGCAATATTGCGCTGGGCTACAACGTCACGCGCACCACCGCGCCGATCACCTACGCGAGTTTGGGTTACACCGGTCGCAAGGCCGCCGACCCGGCGGGTGTGATGACTCAGGGCGAGAATTTGCTAGCCGCCGGCACCGCGGCTGAAACCTCCGGCCGCTGGGGCGACTACTACGCCATGGCGGTGGACCCGGTCGATGACTGCACCTTCTGGGTGGTCGGGATGTATCGCCCGGCCAGCAGTTGGAACACGCGCATCGCGAACTTCAAGTTCGACGACTGCGGCGGCACCGCCTTGCCGACCTACAGCGTGTCGGGCACGGTTGCCACCAGCGGCGGTGCCGGCATCGCCTCGGTGACGGTCAGCAACGGCAGCGGCAGCACCAGCACCAGTTCGACCGGCGCGTATTCGTTGTCAGGCATGGCCGATGGCAGTTACACGCTGACGCCTAGCCTTAGCGGTTACACCTTTGCCCCGACAAGCACCAGCGTGACGGTCAACGGTGCCAACATCACCGGGCAGAACTTCACCGGGACGCCGACAACCTCCGGCAACGTGCTGGCCAACGGCGTGGCCGTGAACAACATCAGCGCTGCGACCGGCGTGTACGTCAAATACACGATGGTGGTTCCGGCGGGCGCGAGCGGCTTGAAGTTCGTCCAGGCCGGCGGCACCGGCGACAGCGACATGTATGTCAAGTTCGGCAGCGAGCCGACCGACACCGTCTACGACTGCCGTCCGTACGTGTCCGGCAATGCCGAAACCTGCACCATCACCACGGCGCAGGCGGGCACTTACTACATCAACCTGAAAGCCTATTCGGCATTCAGCGGCGTCAGCCTGACCGGCAGCTACACGACCGGTACGGCCAACACCGCGCCGACCGCGAATTTCAGCTCCAGCACAAGCGGCCTGACGGCGACATTCACCGACAGCTCGACCGACCCGCAGGGCAACGCCACCATCACCGGCCACTCCTGGAACTTCGGCGACGGCGCTTCCTCGACCACCACCAGCCCGAGCCACACCTACGCGGCGGCCGGAACCTACACGGTGAGCCAGACCGTTACCGACAGCGGCGGACTGAGCAACACGAAGTCCGCATCGGTGACGGTGTCCATCAGCAGCTGCGGCGGTACGGTGCTGTGTTCGGGCACCGCGGTGGCACTACCGTCCGTTGCAACCGGCGGCGTGTCCGGCAATTACACGATGGTCGTGCCGGCGGGCAAGACCAGCGTGGTGTTTGCGATCTCCGGCGGGACTGGCGACGCAGACCTGTACGTGAACCTGGGCAGTGCACCGACCACGACCACGTACACCTGCCGCCCGTACACCAGCGGCAATGCGGAAACCTGCACGGTCAATTCACCGGCGGCGGGTACCTACTACGTCAATGTGCGCGCGTATGCGGCCTACTCGGGCGTCAGCCTGAAAGGCACCACCTCGCCGTAAAAAGGCGGGTGCAGATGAAAAAACCCCCGGCTTCGGCCGGGGGTTTTTTTTGCGTGCCGCGACGTCCTGGCTGCGGCAACACTACGGATCGATTGCCTCAAACCGATTGGCCGCGACATTCTTGCGCACCTTGCGCGGATCCCAGACGCGCCCGTTCATGGCGATGTAAACGCCTGCGGGAAGGCACTGGACCGCGCCTACCGCCGTGCCCACGTTGAACTCCGCATCAGAGCCGCGGAAGCGGGCAGGATTGAGCGCGCCGGTGATGACGATGGTCTTGCCGGGAATGCTGGCCAGAACCACTGCGGTTTCAACCATGGTGTCGGTGCCATGCGTGACCAGCACGTGGCTGGCTGCTTCGCCTGCGATGCTTGCGCGCAGCAGTTCGCGATCGGCTGCATCGATGTGCAGGCTGTCCTTGCGCATGAGCGGCATCACGCTGAAGGCGAAGGCGACGCCGAGCTCCTGCAGGATGCGGCCGATCTGCGGCTCGCCCACCTGGAAATCGGACTTGTCGTCGAAGTACACCTTGTCGATGGTGCCTCCGGTGGTGACGATTAGCAGTTGATCCATCTTCGGGCGCCTGGCGGTGATGCGCGATTATACGGCGGGCGGATCGGACCTCGACTTGTTCCGGCGGGCGCGCAACGCATCCCAATTGCCGACCACGAT
>JAYSXN010000272.1:0-4602 GCA_043717405.1 Gammaproteobacteria bacterium | reverse complement strand
GCCGCGGCCACCCGTGGCGTCGACGGTCGCGGCCGCTGGATATCGGGCGGTATCGGCGTCGGCTTGATCGGCGCCGTCTGCGTTGCCTTCTTCGCCGGCATGATTTCCGATTCGATGAGCGGCATGGGCCAGGAATGGTTCAATGCCGTGGTGTTGCTGGCCGCGGTGGCGATGATTGGCTGGCACGTGATCTGGATGGCGCGCCACGGCCGCGAATTGTCGCAGCACATGAAGTCCGTCGGCAGCGCCGTGTCTTCCGGCAAGCGGCCGCTGACCGCGTTGCTGGTGGTCATAGCAATCGCGGTGCTGCGCGAGGGCGCCGAGGTGGTGCTGTTCGGCTATGGCGTGCTGGCGGGCGGTTCTTCGATGGCCGCAGTGCTGGTGGGCGGCGCCTTGGGAATTGCCGGCGGCGCGGCGATCGGTTTCGCCATGTACTTCGGCCTTCTGAAAATCCCCATGCGTCATTTTTTTTCGGCAACCAATGGCTTGCTGGTGCTCGTCGCCTGCGGCCTGGCCAGTTCCGCCGCGGGCAAGCTCGTGCAAGCCGACGTGTTGCCAACTTTGGTGGACACCGTCTGGGACAGCTCCGCGCTGCTGACCGACCAGTCCCTGCTTGGCCGCACTCTGCATGTACTCATCGGCTACACCGCGCAGCCCAGCGGCATCGAGCTGGTGTTCTACGCCATCACGCTGGTCGTGCTGCTTGCCGGCATGAGGCTGTCGCGGAGTCCTGCTCGGCACGCGCCGCAGATACCTCCAGCAGACGTGCTGCAACCGGGGCAGTCGATGCCAACCTCGAGCAACAGCCTGCCCCGAGCCATGGCATGAAGATGTTTTCGAAGCGACTGCCAATGGCGCTGATGCTTGCGCTGCTGCCGGGTTTGGCATTTTCGGCGCCGCCATCATTGACGCTGGCCTTGCGCAATCACCAGTTCGTGCCTGCGCAGCTGACGGTGCCTGCCAATGTCAAGTTCAAGCTGGTCATCAGCAACGAAGACGCTACCCCGGAAGAGTTCGAAAGCCATGAGCTCAATCGGGAAAAAGTCGTCACCGGCAAAGGCAGGATCGTGGTTTTCATCGGTCCGCTGAAGCCGGGCAGGTATCCGTTCTACGGCGAGTTCCACATGGCTACGGCGCAGGGCGCACTGATCGCGAAGTAGTCCGCGCCGCCCTGGCGATTTCACAACATCACCCTGATTCGACCGAGCACGCGCCTGGCGCCGCCGGCAAAGCTTTGCCCTGAACGAGAGTCTTGATGAAAACCCGCTCTGCTGCACCGGTACTGCTGTCCAAGCTGGCCCTGTCGGCTGGTTTGCTCGCCTCAACCAACGCAATGGCCGGGCCCGCCGATACGGTGTATCGACCGGTCGTTGAAAAGGGCGAGACCGAAGTGGAATTCCGCAACGGCTATCGCGACTACAGCGGCGGCGCGAATGAATACGCGACGGTGATGGACCTCGGTTATGGCGTCACCAACCGCTGGCAGACGGAACTGGTGCTGGAGTATTCGGGCATCACTGGTTTCGGCGGCAGCTTCGAGGCACTGGAGTGGGAAAACATTTTCGTGATCACCGAGCAAGGCCAGCATTGGGCGGACCTTGGCTTGATCGCCGAATACGAACACAGCTACGCGGCCGGCCCGGACGTGTTCAAGATCGGGCCGCTCATCGAAAAAGAAGTGGGGCCGACGATCGTTGATTTGAACCTGATCTTCGAGCACGAGGTCGGCAGCGGCGCGAGCTCCGACACGGAGTTGAACTATGCCTGGCAGGTGAAGTGGCGGGGACGCGAGGCGTTGGAGTGGGGCGTGCAGGGCTTCGGCAGCATGGGTGTGCTGTCGCGGTTCGGGGAAGAGGACGTGCATAGCGTGGGGCCCGCGTTGTTCGGGCTGCACCGATTGGGAAGTGGCAACAAGATCAGCTACAACGCGGCGGCGCTGGTTGGGTTGAACCGGGATGCGCCGGATTTGACTGCGCGGTTTTCTGTTGAGTACGAAATTTACTGAAGCTTATGGGTCGTGGTGGGGCGACGTCGCTGTCGCTCGTCGAGCTTCGCTAGAAGCGGCAAATTGCCAGACTCCTCCGTGACTCCCCGGCACAGCGCAGCGTCTGCCAGCGGTTGCCGGGCGGCGGGGCGACCGAGCAAGCCTGCGAATCGTCCCGTCGCGCGGCCTCCGCCAGCCCGGGTACAACACTGTGCTGCTTCGACTCCATACCCCGTCGTGACCATTGCGGGCGGATGTCGGCTTTCATTTTCACCAAGCCGTTCCGGTCGGCGACTGAAAATGAAAACCGACAGTCGCCCCCTCGCGGTAACGCTCTCCGCTCTACATTCGAAACACGCCAAAAGCGCCCTTCACAATCGGCGCATTGAACGCAGCCGACAGCCCCATCCCCAACACCCTGCGCGTATCCGCCGGATCAATAATCCCGTCATCCCACAAGCGCGCGCTCGAATAATACGGGTGCCCCTGCCGCTCATACTGCTCGCGAATAGGGGCCTTGAACTGCTCCTCTTCCTCCACGCTCCAGGTGCCGCCCTGCGCCTCGATCCCGTCGCGCTTCACCGTAGCCAGGACCGACGCCGCCTGCTCGCCGCCAATCACCGAAATCCGCGCATTCGGCCACAGCCACAAAAACCGCGCCCCATACGCACGCCCGCACATCGCGTAGTTGCCGGCGCCAAAACTGCCACCGATCACCACCGTGAACTTCGGCACGTGCGAACACGCCACCGCGGTCACCATCTTCGCGCCGTCCTTCGCAATGCCTGCGTTCTCGTATTTCTTGCCGACCATGAAGCCGGTGATGTTCTGCAGGAACACCAGCGGAATGTCGCGCTGGTTGCATAGCTCGATGAAGTGCGCGCCCTTCAGCGCGCTTTCGGCAAACAAGATGCCGTTGTTGGCGATGATGCCGACCGGGTAGCCGTGGATGTGTGCAAAGCCGGTGATCAGAGTCTTGCCGTAGCGCTCTTTGAACTCCTGGAACTCGGAGCCGTCCACCAGTCGCGCGATGATTTCGCGGATGTCGAAGCTGCGCCGCGCGTCGCGAGGGATCACGCCGTAAAGCTCGTCGCCGGGGTAATGCGGCTCGCGGGCAGGCTGCACCGCCACCGGCAATGATTTAGTGCGGTTGAGATGCACGAGGATATCGCGGGCAATCTGCAGCGCATGTCCGTCGTTCTCGGCGAGGTGATCGGCGACTCCGGATACGCTCGTATGCACCTGCGCGCCGCCCAGCGATTCAGCATCGACGATTTCGCCAGTGGCCGCTTTCACCAGCGGCGGGCCGCCGAGGAAGATGGTGCCCTGGTTGCGCACGATGATGCTTTCATCGCACATCGCCGGCACGTACGCACCGCCGGCGGTGCAACTGCCCATCACAACCGCAATCTGCGGAATATTCAGCGCCGACAGCCGTGCCTGGTTATAGAAGATGCGCCCGAAATGTTCCTTGTCTGGAAACACTTCATCCTGCAGCGGCAGGAAGGCGCCACCGGAATCCACCAGGTACACGCAAGGCAGCCGGTTTTCCAGCGCGATTTCCTGCGCGCGCAAATGTTTTTTCACGGTCATCGGGAAATAGGTGCCGCCCTTGACCGTGGCGTCGTTGGCCACGACCACCACTTCCTGGCCATGCACCCGGCCAATGCCGGTGATGATGCCGGCACACGGGGACGCCCCTTCGTACATGCCTTCGGCAGCCAGCGCCGACAGTTCCAGGAACGGTGAGCCAGGGTCCAGCAGCGCGCTGATGCGTTCGCGGGGAAGGAGCTTGTCGCGCGCGGTATGTTTGTCGCGCGCTTTCTGGCCGCCGCCAAGCGCAACGCGCTCCAACTGCGCATCCAGGTCTGCTACCTGCGCGCGCAAGTGCGCGCTGTTGTCCTGGAACTCCGCGCTGCGCGGATCCAGCTGCGTCTTCAGCAAGGGCATCGTCGATGCTCGGATAAGGAATGCACCCGAGTTTACGGCCCGCCCGTTCAGCCGGCCAGCGCAAAAAAAGGGGCGTGCCTGAGCACGCCCCTCGTTCTGTCATCCGGGCCGCCGCAACGGCGGCTTGGACGGTTTGCTACTTAGTGCTTGCCGGCGTCGGCAGCGTGGGCTGCGTCCTTCTTGGCGGCTTCGGCGGCGTCCTTGGCATCGTCGGCAACGCTCGAAGCAACTTCGGCCGCGTCGGCCTTCATGTCAGCGCCTTCGCTGGTCGGAGCGGCGGCAGCCTGGGCGGCAGCGTCGTTCGCCGTGGCAGCAGCGTCGGTAGCGGTCGAAGCAGCGGTCGCGGCAGCGTCAGCGGCCATCGAAGCAGCGTCGCCGGTCGCCGAGCCAGCAGCGTCGGTGGCAGCAGCGGAAGCGTCGGCAGCAGCCTGGGTCGCATCGGCAGCGGATTGATTTGCGTCGGCAGCGGCATTGGCAGCCTGATCCTTGTTGGTGCAGGCCGTCAGGGCGAGGGCGAGCGACAAGGCAAGCAGGGTCTTGGTCATGGACATGGGTGATTCCTCAGTCTAGTAACGGTTATGGGCTGCGGACTTCAGGGACCGCAGGCTTGATTAGCATATTTGTACCGAACCCGCTTGCCAAGTGCATGGCTGAAAATTGGCGTTTGC
>JAYSXN010000271.1:0-1508 GCA_043717405.1 Gammaproteobacteria bacterium | reverse complement strand
CCGCCGGCGAGAAACAAGTGCAAATGCGCACCAGCGTTGGCGCGCTCGAGGGCAAGCCCCTCTACGTGCTGCGCTCGACCGGCGCGCCGATCGACCTGGCGCCTGGTGCGCGTGCTGCGCATGCCAGCGCCTTGTGGATCGGTCCCAAGCTGCAGGCGCCGATGTCGGCGCTGGCGCCCAGCCTGGACCTGACGGTGGACTACGGTCGGCTGAGCGTGATCGCGCGGCCGCTGTATTGGTTGCTGGCGCAGTTGCACCTGCTGTTCGGCAACTGGGGCTGGGCGATCATCGCGATCGTGGTCCTGCTGAAGGCCGCGCTGTATCCGTTGTCGGCCAAGCAGTACCAGAGCATGGCCAAGATGCGCGCCGTGCAGCCGCGCCTGGAAGCGCTCAAGGAGCGCTACGGCGACGACAAGCAGCAATACAACATCGCTATGATGGAGCTGTACAAGAAAGAAAAGATCAATCCGATCGGCGGTTGCTTGCCGATGCTGATCCCTATCCCAATTTTCCTGGGCCTGTATTGGGTTCTGCTCGAGACCGTCGAGTTGCGGCACGCACCGTGGATCGGCTGGATCCAGAACCTGACTGCGGCTGACCCATATTTCATCCTGCCGGCGCTGAATCTGGTGGTGATGTTCCTGACCCAGCGCCTGTCGCCGACGCCGGGCATGGATCCGATGCAGAAGAAGATGATGCAGATGATGCCGCTGGTGATGGCGGTGATGTTCGCCTTCTTCCCTGCGGGACTGGTCCTGTACTGGGTCACCAACGGCGCGCTGGGCCTCGCCCAGCAGTGGTGGATGACCCGCCAGCACGGCCCGAAGTCGCCGGTTGTCATCGCCCGCTGACGCCGACACGATAGCCGCCGTCGCCACTGCGCAAGGCGCGGCTGGCGTTGGCATCGTCCGGCTTTCCGGATCGCTCGCCCTCGCCATTGGCCGCGCGCTTTGCGGCGGCCGCGCCTTGCACCCACGGCGCGCAGTCCACGCCCGGTTCCTGGACCGCGAAGGCAACACCATCGATGACGGCATCGCGATCTATTTCGCCGCCCCGGCCTCCTACACCGGCGAGCATGTCGTCGAGCTGCAGGCGCACGGCAGCCCGGTACTGCTGGCACAACTGCTGCGGCGCCTGGTCGAACTCGGCGCACGCCAGGCGCGGCCAGGTGAATTCACCGAGCGTGCCTTCCTGGCTGGAAAGCTCGACCTGGCGCAAGCCGAGGCCGTCGCCGACCTGATCAACGCCGGCAGCGAAGCGGCGGCAAAGGCGGCAAGAAGGTCGCTCGACGGTGAATTCTCGCGTCGCGTGCATGCACTTATCGAAGGGCTGACCCAGGCGCGGGTGTACCTGGAAGCGGCGCTGGACTTTCCCGACGAGGACATCGATTTCCTGGCTGCGCCAGCTTGGCGCTCGCAGTTGGCGAGCCTGTCCATCGAGGTGGCAACACTGTTGCGTGAAGCGAGCGTTGGCAAGCGCCTGATGGATGGTTTGCATGCGGTCATCAT
>JAYSXN010000028.1:0-7424 GCA_043717405.1 Gammaproteobacteria bacterium | reverse complement strand
AGCCTTCGTTGGTGAACCCGATCAGCGTGACGAAGACGCCACCGAGCGCACTGAACACAGCGCTGCCGACGCTGGTCAGCAGGACGAAGACGGCAAAGCCGATCTGCAGCGCGACACCGGTCGCCACCAGCGACCAGCTGACGTTGCGTTTGTCGGCGGAAAAAAGCCAGGCAATGGCGAGCAGGACGCAGAGGCCGAACAGGCCGAACAGTACCTGGCTGATCATCTGGCGATTCCCCGGTCGATGCGGCAGGGTATTGCAGCCCGGCGTGCTGCGGCAAGGCACAGGCACGCCTACGGTTCGTCTTTCAGTTTGAATCGCGAGCGATGACGCGGTTGCGTCCGGCCAGCTTGGCGGCGCGCAGACGCAGGTCGGCACTGCGCATCAGGCCCGATACGTCCACCGCATCGCCGGGGCAGGCGGACACCCCGGCGCTGAAAGTCAACTTGCGCAGCTCCGCGCCTTCCTCGGGCAGGAAGGGCTTTGCCTCCACTTTGCGCCGCAGCAGGTCCACCCGTTCCCATGCGGCGCCGAGCGGCTGCTGCAGCACCAGCACGAATTCCTCGCCTCCAACGCGCAGCAGGACCTCGTCGCATCGCAGCTCCATGCGCAGCGCCTCTACGATATGGCGAAGCGCGCGGTCGCCGGCCTGGTGCCCGAGTTCATCGTTGATGCGCTTGAAAAAATCCAGGTCGATCAGGGCCAGGCAAAGGGTATGCCCATGTCCGCGCGCATCCAGGATGATTTGCGGCACGCGATGATTGAGGAAGCTGCGGTTGGGCAGGCCGGTCAAGCCATCGGTCCCCGATAGCTGCACCAGGCGCTGCATGCGAAACACGATCAGCGTGGTGATCACCGTCGAGGCGACCAGCACCAGCGCGCGTTGCAACTGGTTGGAGGCGTGCACTATTCCGTAGTCGGGCGCGCTGATCGGGCCATCGGCGGTGAGCATGAAGAAGGCTGACAGCAACGAAAACTCGAGCAGCGCCAGGCCGCCGGCGACGAGGGTGACGCGGGCGTCGTTGCGCAGAGCCGTGGCGAGCACTGCCAACGGGTAGCAGCACCATACGACGACGCTGTTGAGGCCTGCTGCGGGCGACCGGAATGCCAGCAACAAAAGCACGAAGCTGACCACGCTGACATCGAAGCACGCCGACACATACGGCAGCCATGGATAGCGCCGCCGTCGGCGCGCCATGGTCAGCCAGATCTGGCTCAGCAGTACCGCCAGACCCACTCCGGTGATGCCAACCAGCGATTCATAGGCAGCGCCACCGGCGTAATAGTTGATGGCGGGCATCAACATCAGCAACAGCGCGATCAGCAGGCGCAGTCGCGCCAGCAGTACTTCGCCGTCGGCTCCGAGCTCGCGCAATATTTCATCGGGCGGGCCACGCAGCGCATGGGTCACCTCGGCCAGCGTATCGCGCAGCGTGCTCACAAGGATGCAGGATCGACGGGGTACCGGCAGCCAGCATAGCCGTTACCGCCGCTTGCGTCAGGTGTGCAGGCCGAACCAGGCGACCCACAGACCCATCACTGCGAACAATGCCGCCGCAGCCCAGCGCGCTGCCTGCAGTGGCAGCTTGTGCGCGAAGCGAGCGCCCAGCAGTACGACGGGAACGTTGGCCAGCAGCATGCCGATGGTGGTGCCGGTGATCACCTGCCACAACGGTGTGTACTTTGCCGCCAGCACGATGGTCGCTACCTGTGTCTTGTCGCCGATCTCCACCAGGAAGAAGGCAACCAGTGTCGCCAGGAACACACCGTGCCGGGGCGGCTCGACCGTTGCGTCGTCCAGCTTGTCCGGGACCAACGCCCAGGCGGCGACCGCGAGGAAGCAGACAACCACGCCCCAGCGCAGCACTTGCGTGGGCAGCAGTCCGGCAAGCCAGGCGCCAACCCACGCCGAGCAGGCGTGGTTGACCAGCGTGGCGGCGAGGATGCCGGCGATGATCGGCCATGGCTTGCGATAACGCGCGGCCAGCAGCAAGGCAAGCAGTTGCGTCTTGTCGCCGATTTCGGCGAGCGCGACGGTGAGCATCGAAATCAGTAGGGCAGTCATGGGCGCCTGCATTGTATCGTTTCGGCTGGCACCGATATTGGAGCCAGCGACGCGTGCCAGCGACGTTTTCCCTATACTCCGCTGAACCCCGGCGGAGCGACACCATGACCAGCCTCACCCTGCTCACCTGGATAGTGGTCATCGCCGGCGTCATCGTGCTGGTGAAAACCGTGCGCATGGTGCCGCAGGGCCATCAATGGACGGTGGAGCGCTTCGGAAAATACACGCACACCATGGAACCGGGCCTGCACTTCCTGATGCCGATCGCGCAAACTGTCGGACGCAAGGTCAACATGATGGAACAGGTGCTGGAGGTGCCCAGCCAGGACGTCATCACCAAGGACAACGCGGTGGTGAAAGTGGATGGCGTGATCTTTTTCCAGGTGCTGGACGCGGCCAAGGCCGCTTACGAGGTATCCAATCTCGAGCAGGCGACGCTGGCGCTGGTGATGACCAACATCCGCACCTCGATCGGTTCGCTGGACCTGGACGAGTCCCTGTTCAAGCGCGACGAGATCAACACGCGGCTGTTGAACGTGGTCGACCACGCCACCGGTCCCTGGGGCATCAAGGTCAACCGCATCGAATTGAAAGACATCCAGCCGCCGCGCGACCTGGTCGATTCGATGGCCCGGCAGATGAAGGCCGAGCGCGAAAAACGCGCGCAGATCCTTGAGGCCGAAGGCTCGCGCGCCTCGGCGATCCTTCGTGCCGAAGGCGAGAAATCCGCGGCGATCCTGCAGGCCGAAGGTCAGCGCGAAGCGGCTTTCCGCGAAGCCGAAGCCCGCGAGCGCCTGGCCGAGGCTGAAGCGAAGGCCACGCAAGTGGTGTCGGAGGCGATCTCGCATGGCAACGTGCAGGCGATCAATTATTTCGTGGCGCAGAAGTACATCGAGGCGCTCAAGGATTTCGCCAACTCGCCAAACCAGAAATTATTCATGCTGCCGATGGAAGTGACTGGCGTGCTCGGCTCGCTAGCCGGCATCGCCGAACTGGCGCGCGACACCTTGGGCAAGACGCCGCCCGCCGCCCTGGCCAAGCCGCCCGTGGCTGGCTGACATGCGCCTTGAAGTCATCGCCTGGGCTGGCGTGTCGCTGGCGCTGATCGCGGCCGAAGTGCTTGCGCCGGGCGTGTTCATGCTCTGGCTCGGCATTGCCGCCGGCGTCGTGTTCGCGATCGTGTTGCTGGTGCCAGGCATTCCACCACCGGCCCAGGGCATCGGTTTCATCGTGCTGTCGTTTATATGGATCTGGATATACCGCCGCTATATCCGCAAGCTGGATCGGGCCTCGGACCAGCCGCTGCTGAATCGGCGCGCCGAACAATTCGTCGGTAAGGTGTTCGCGCTGGAGACGGCCATCATCGACGGCAATGGCCGCATCAAGGTGGGCGATGCGCTGTGGACCGTGCACGGGCCTGACTTGCCGGCAGGCGCCCGGGTGCGCGTGGTCGCCGCCGACACCATGACGCTGACGGTCACGCCTGCCTGAAACTCCCGGCGGCACACACCGGATCATCACTTTGAAGTCTGCGATAATCGGCATTTACACCGCCTACCGTGGACACGCAATGACCCAGCAGACCCTGTACAACGCCACGCACCGCAGCCTCGGTGCCAAGATGGTCGACTTCGGCGGCTGGGACATGCCCATCCACTACGGGTCGCAGATCGAGGAGCACCACCAGGTGCGCCGCGACGCCGGCATGTTCGATGTCTCGCACATGACCGTGCTGGACCTGCACGGCGCGCAGGTGCGCATCTTCCTGCGCAAGCTGATCGCCAACTCGGTGGACAAGCTGGTCAAGCCAGGCAAGGCCTTGTACTCGTGCATGCTCGATGACACCGGCGGCATCATCGACGACCTGATCGTCTATTACATGAGCGAAGAATTCTTCCGCGTCGTGGTCAATGCCGGCACCCATGACAAGGACCTGGCCTGGATCACCGCGCAGGCGGCGCCGTTCGCCATCGACATCCGCGAGCGCCGTGACCTGGCGATGGTTGCGGTGCAGGGACCGAACGCACGCGACAAGGTACTCGGCCTGCTCAGCCCCGCGGCAGCCAAGGCGGCGGCAAAACTTGGCAAGTTCGTGGCTGTCGAAGCGGACGGCATGTTCGTGGCGCGCACCGGCTACACCGGCGAGGACGGTTTTGAAATCATGGTCCCGGAAGCTGCCGCGGTCGATTTCTGGAACCGCCTCCTCGCAGCCGGCGTCAAACCTGCTGGACTGGGCGCACGCGACACGCTGCGACTTGAAGCGGGGATGGCGCTTTACGGGCAGGACATGGACGAAAGCGTGTCGCCCTACGAGGCGGGACTGGCATGGACTGTAGCGCTCGATGCTGGACGCGACTTCATCGGGCGCGCTGCGCTGGAGCGGCAGCAGGCGTCCGGCGCGGCCCGGCAGATGGTTGGACTGGTACTCGACGACAAGGGCGTTCTTCGGCACGGGCAAGCGGTGAGCACCGGGCAAGGCCCGGGCGAAATCCTGTCCGGCACATTTTCGCCGACGCTGGGCAAGGCCATTGCGCTGGCGCGGGTGCCAGCGGGCGAACCCGGTGCAGTCAGCGTGGACATTCGCGGCCGGCAGGTGCCGGTACGCGTAGTCAAGTATCCGTTCGTGCGTGAAGGCGCGGCCCTGGCTGGCGTTTGAGCGCCGTCACCTCGCCGCGCTGAAAGCCAAGCGCAGTCCAGCTAAACTATGTCGACACCTGGCGCTTGGCGCCGCAACCCCACGAGTGCCCCATGAGCGAAATTCCCGGCGACCTGAAGTTCCTCAAATCCCATGAGTGGGCCCGCATCGAAGACAACGGCCAGGTGACCGTCGGTATTTCCGACCATGCGCAAGGGTTGCTCGGTGACCTGGTGTACGTCGAGCTGCCCAGCGTCGGCGACACCGTCACTCTCGGCGGCGCCGTAGCGGTGGTCGAATCGGTGAAAGCCGCCTCCGACGTCTACAGCCCGGTGTCGGGCAAGGTCATCGCGGTCAACGACGCACTCGCCGACAAACCCGAGACGATCAACGAAGACGCTTACGGCGAAGGCTGGATCCTGGTCGTGGCGCCTGACGACATGGAGCAGTTCAACGAGTTGCTGTCGCCGGATGATTACGCCGAATTGCTCGAAGGCGAAGACCACTAGGGTTTGACGCTGCACCTCCGCACCGCCGGCCGCCCTGTGCGGCCGGACTGTTTTTAGCCCGCACCATTCCTCAAGAGCGAAACACCCCATGCCGTTCCTGCCCCATACCGAATCCGACGTCCAGGCCATGCTCAAGGCCATTGGTGCCAGCAGCATCGACGACTTGTTCGATGAGATTCCCGCGCACCTGATCATCAAGTCGCTGGAAAACGTGCCCGAGACCGCGAACGAGATGGACGTCGTGCGCCTGATGAAGGCGCGCGCGGCGCAGGACGAGACCACGCTGAACTTCGCCGGCGCCGGCGCCTACGAGCACCACATCCCGGCGGCGGTATGGCAGATCGTCGGCCGCGGCGAATTCTATTCCGCGTACACGCCGTACCAGGCAGAGGCGAGCCAGGGCACCCTGCAGCTGATCTACGAATACCAGACCATGATGACGCGCCTGACCGGCATGGATATCAGCAACGCCTCGATGTACGACGGCGCCACCGCCGTTGCCGAGGCGGTATTGATGGCCGAGCGCAGCCTGAAGAAGGGCGGCGCGCGTCGCGTGCTGGTGCCGGAGTCGCTGCACCCGGCGTACCGGCGTACGCTCAAGGCGATCATCGACATGCAGGGTATCGAGATCATCACGCTGCCGTGCCCGGACGGCCGTCTGGACCCGAACTCGCTCGACGGGCTGACCGGAGAATTCACCGCGCTGGTGATCCCGCAGCCCAATTATTTTGGCGTGCTCGAAGAGATCGACGCGTTGACCGATTGGGCTCACGCACGCGGCGCGCTGGCGATTGCCGTGGTCAACCCGATGTCGCTGGCGCTGTTGAAGGCGCCAGGCGGCTGGGGCAAGCGCGGCGTCGACATCGTCTGTGGCGACGGCCAGCCGCTTGGCGTGCCCATGTCTTCGGGCGGTCCGTACTTCGGATTCCTCGCGTGCAAGAAGGACATCGTGCGCAACATGCCTGGGCGCATCGTCGGGCGGACCACCGACATCGACGGCAAGACCGGCTACACGCTGACGCTGCAGGCGCGCGAGCAACACATCCGCCGAGCCAAGGCGACGTCCAACATCTGCACCAACCAGGGCCTGCTGGTTACGGCGGCGACCATCTACATGTCGATCACCGGTCCGGAAGGATTGCGTCGCGTCGCCTCGGCGTCGGCTGCCAACCTGGCGCTGCTGCGTTCGCGTCTGGAGCGCATTGCCGGAGTCAGCGCCACTTTCCCGGCGCAAGCGCATTTCCATGAGGCGGCGTTTTCGCTGCCGGTACCGGCGGCAAGCGTCGTTGCGAAGCTCGCCGGCCAACGCATCCTTGCCGGCGTCGCGATCGGCGGCGACTACGCGGGGATGGATAACGTCCTGCTGGCGTGCACGACGGAAACCAAGTCCGCCGCGGACATCGAGACATTCGCGAAGGCTCTCCAAGCAGCCTTGGCCTGACGGTTCGGAACCATTCATCGCTGCCGGAAAATTTGCCGCGAGGCGTCCCGGCAGGCGATGAAACTTTTCATTCCGGCTGTCTGACGGCGGAAAAAATCCGCGCACTTTTCCCTTTTCGGCATCCTTCGCGGGTTTTTTTCGCGACGCGGCAAAAATTATTTTTCGACGCTCGCGGGCCGCTGATCAAGCGACTGCAAGCGTCCGCGAGAGCCGGCGATTGCGCCGCGCTTTTTTTTACGATGCCACGCAAACGCGGCAAATAACCTGTTTTTTTTTCATCGCGCATTGATCACGACGATTCGATCACGTGCGCGGCGGCGGCGTCCGCCGCCCGGCATCGTCTCGCCCCGGCGATCATTTGGAAAATTATTTTTCCAAAATAGTTGACATCGTAAAATCACGTGATTAGCTTTCGCCCCAGCAGACACTTACTGCGGAAGAGAGTCATCACGAACCAGCAAACAACGCGCGACTCCTACAAAGCCTCTGCCCGTGAATTCAAGACGGTAGACGCAGGGTTCGTTTCCTCCGAAAAACGGTTCGCGACATCGATGCAGAACACCCCATTCCACGCCTGGGCCGGCAACGGCCCGGGCGTTTTCATGAGCGGCGACAACGCCGCCAATCCATCCGTGGCGGCGCTTTTGCGTTGCCGCGGTGCGTCGCGGAAATCGTTCCGTGGCGGTGCCTTTGTGACTGGGCGTCCAAAAGCCAACTGACGAGGAGTTGACCATGGCTACCAAGAAAGCTGCGAAAAAACCGGCCAAGAAGGC
>JAYSXN010000270.1:0-1512 GCA_043717405.1 Gammaproteobacteria bacterium | reverse complement strand
ATTGCAGCATGCCGCCAGACACGATCATCGCAGCACTGAACGCATGACCGCGCCCCCGGCTGGCAATGCGCGCGCGATCCTGACGATGCTCGCGGCGGTCGGCATGTTCGCGATGATGGATGCTGGCCTGAAACTGTTGTCGGCCCACTATCCGCCGTTCCAGATCGCAGCCATGCGCGGTGCAGCATCGCTGCCGCTGGTGCTGGTCTGGGCGCTGGCGACTGCGGGCTGGCGGCCGCTGCTGCGGATCCGCTGGCGATTGCACCTGCTGCGTGCGGTACTCGGCGTGGCGATGATGGGAACCTTCATCTACGCGCTGCACGTGATGCCGATATCGAGTGCGT
This sequence comes from Gammaproteobacteria bacterium, assembly GCA_043717405.1. Taxonomy (GTDB): domain Bacteria; phylum Pseudomonadota; class Gammaproteobacteria; order Xanthomonadales; family Xanthomonadaceae; genus Arenimonas. The sequence continues at coordinate 1,168 of JAYSXN010000270.1, read as the reverse complement.
ACGCGATCTTCTTCATCGCGCCGTTGCTGATCACCGCATTGTCGGTGCCGATCCTTGGTGAGTACGTCGGGCCGCGTCGATGGACCGCGATCCTGATCGGCTTCGTCGGCGTGCTGGTTGCGTTGCGGCCGACCGGTGATGGCGTCGTCAGCATTGCGGGGCTTGCAGTGCTGCTCGCGGCACTCGGATATGCGGTATCGGCAATCACCGTGCGCGTGCTCGCGCGCACAGACAGCACGCAGGCGATGGTGGTGTGGCTGATGTTGTCGTTGACGCTTGGCGCGGGCGCAATCGCCGCTTCCGGTTGGGTGACGATCCTGCGTTCGGACTGGCCGCTGATTGCGGGTGTCGGTGTCGCCGGCGCACTCGGCCAGTACACGATTACCGAAGCATTCCGCCGCGGCGAAGCATCGTTGATCGCGCCGCTCGAATACACCGCGCTGGCTTGGAGCCTGACCCTCGATTTCGCGCTGTGGGGCGTACTGCCCGATGCGATGACCTGGGTCGGTGCGGCGATCATCGTCGCGAGCGGCCTGTATCTTCTGCGCCGCGAGCGCGTGCATATCGAGGCCGAGCATCCCTGAGCGCTGCGCGTTAGCGCCAAGGCGGCGCTCCCACAGGAAAAAGGGCAGCCGAAGCTGCCCTTTGGTATTGCCGATGCTTGAGCGATCGGATGCGTTGATTGCTTACTGCATCAGCACCTTGTCGACCACGAGGATCACGCCGTTGCTCTGGTAGACATTCGCGATCGTGATGTTTGCCTTGTTGCCCTTGGCGTCGGTGACGGTCAGATGCTTGCCGCGGCCCATCACGGTCAGATCGCCGCCCTGCACGGTGTGCAACGTCGCCTTGCCGCCGCCGGCCTTGATCTGCGCGTTCAGCGTCGAGGTATCCAGGCGACCCGACACCACGTGATAAGTCAGCACACCAGCGAGCGCGCCCTTGTTCTCGGGCTTCAGCAGCGTATCGACAGTACCTGCCGGCAATGCAGCGAACGCTGCATTGGTCGGGGCAAACACGGTGAACGGACCCGGGCCTTTCAGCGTATCGACCAGACCAGCGGCCTTGACTGCCGCGACGAGCGTGGTGTGATCCTTCGAGTTGACCGCGTTGTCGATGATGTCCTTGTCCGCGTACATCGCGGCACCGCCGACCATTGGGTCATGCA
>JAYSXN010000269.1:0-1513 GCA_043717405.1 Gammaproteobacteria bacterium | reverse complement strand
TCCACACCGCGCCAGCCATGCCGAGCACGCGCGGTCCACCGGCATCAAGGCCATACAGCACGGCGGCAGCCAGCAGCAAGCCGGCGCCAAGGATCGCGTAGATGGTTTGCCGCTGGCCGTCGCGGGAAATTTTCGCGAGGTCCGCCAGCTCAGGCGAGCGCATGTTCAGGCTATGCGTGCCGTTGACTTGTTGCGCCAGGAAATCGCGCACGAGGCGCGGCATTTCCGGCGCATGGGTGATGAATTCGGGAATGCGCTTGCGCAGCTCAATGAGTAGCGCTTGTGGGCTGTAGCGCTCGCGCAAGATGCCTTCGAGTACAGGTTGCGCCACGGCCCAGATGTCGAGCCTGGGATCCAGCAGGCGGGCCACGCCTTCGACATTGAGCAAGGTCTTCTGCAGCAGGATCAACTGCGGCTGCAGGGTCAGCTGGTAGCGCTGCGCGGTACGGAACAGCTTGACCATGACCTCGGCCAGCGAAATATCCGACAGCGGCCGCGTGAAGTACGGCTCGCACACCGATCGGCAGGCCGCTTCCAGTTCATCGATGCGGATGTTGGCAGGCATCCAGCCGGCTTCCACGTGCAACTCGGCGATGCGCCGGTAGTCGCGCTGGAAAATCGCCATGAAGTTTTCGGCAAGGAAGTACTGGTCGCGCGCCGGAAGTTGCCCGACGATGCCGAAATCCAGCGCGATGAAGCGCGGATTGTCCTTGCGCGTCGCGTCCACCCAGATGTTGCCGGCATGGGCGTCGGCGTGGAAAAAATTGTCACGGAACACCTGCGTGTAGAACACACGCACGCCTTTGGCGGCGAGGGCGCGGCGATCGATGCCGGCGGCCTCCAGCGCAGCCACGTCGTCGGAGCCGATGCCGCTGACGCGCTCCATGGTCAGCACGCTTTCAGCGGTAAGCGGCCAGTGCACTTCCGGCACGTACAGGTCGGCCGAGTCCAGCCACAGGCGGCGCATCAAGCTGGCATTGGCGCCCTCGCGCTGCAGGTCGAGCTCGGCGTACAGCGTGTTCTCGATTTCCGAAACCACTTCCTGCGGCCGGATTTTTTCCGCGTGCGGATGGTGGCGGTCGGCGAAGGAGGCCAAGGTGCGCAGCAAGCCGATGTCGGCGTCGATCTGCGCGCGGATGTTGGGGCGCAGCACCTTGACCACGACCTCGCGGCCATCGTGCAACCTCGCCGCGTGCACTTGCGCGATCGATGCCGAAGCGAGCGGCGTCTCATCGAAGCTGGCGTAGAGCTCGGCCACCGGCCTGCCGAAACTGCGCTCGATTTCGAGCCGTGCAAGCTCGCCAGGGAAGGGCGCGACCTGGTCGCGCAGCAGGTTTAATTCGTCGGCGACATCGGCGGGCAACAGGTCGCGGCGCGTGGACAGTACTTGCCCGAACTTCACGAAGATCGGTCCGAGTTCCTGCAATGCCAGTCGCAAGCGCGTACCGCGGGCCAATTCGGATTCGGAAACAGCCGGCGTCAACGGCCGCAGCAGCCACAGCCATTTGCCGAA
>JAYSXN010000268.1:0-1519 GCA_043717405.1 Gammaproteobacteria bacterium | reverse complement strand
TGGTCGCCAAGATCAAGAAGTCGAGCACGTTCAACCAGGGCTTCGACACGCTTGAATACACCGAGGCGGCATTGGTGGACATGGAATGGAACGCGCTGCCGGCTTCGGCGCCGCTGCAGGATCCGATCGCGTTTGAAAAAGCCGCACTGCACAAGCATCACGTGGACCTGGCCGAAGTGCCACCGCGCTACCACAGCACGTACTTCTCGCACATCTGGCCGGGTGGCTATGCTGCCGGTTACTACGCCTACCTGTGGACCGCCGTGCTCGGCGCCGACTCGTACGCGTGGTTCAACGAACACGGCGGCATGAACGCGGCCAACGGCAAGCTGTATCGCGAAGGTGTGCTGTCGCGCGGCGGTACCATGGACGCGCACGAGATGTATGTAAAGTTCCGCGGCCATGAGCCGGGCGTGGAGCCGCTGTTGAAGCAGCGTGGGCTGTTGCCCGGGGCGAAGTAAGGCGCGTCGAGGTAGCGGCGCCTCGCTGGCGCCGTTTTCGGAACAAGCAAAATGCCGCCCTTGGGCGGCTTTTTGTTTTGCTGAGCGCAACCGGGCGGACGCCCCGCCGTTGTGCAATGCTGTCCGGAACAATCCAGGGGATGGATATACATGTCTGCCAATAGCGTGAGCGTGGGGTCGATGTTTGGCTGGGTCAGCGGTGCCGTCGGACTGCTGCGGCGTAATTTCGGCAGCCTGCTGGGTGCAAGCGCCGTGACGCTCGCGGGCGTGGTCGCCCTGGCAGCGCCCATGTGGCTGGTCATGTTTTCGAGGATGCCGATGCTCTTGTCCGGAGCACCGCCGGCGCATGAGCCGTTCGCCGGGTGGACGCCAGGAATCATGCTTGGCTACGGCCTGACCGTGCTGCTGGGCGTCTTGCTGATGCCGCCGCTGCGGGTCGGCTGGTTTCGCTTGTGCCGCGACATCGACAACGGTCGAGCGGTGCGCGCGCTGGACATCCTCAAGCCTTTCAGTGATCGACAGTTGTGGTTCCGCAGCCTGCGTTTTGCGCTCTGCGCAATCGCCGCATTTGCGGTGGTTTTTGCAGTGTTCGTCCTGGTTTTCCGCAGCGCCTTCGTCGATTTCATGGGCCAGGCGGCAGCCATGAATGCCGCCAAGCTCGCAGGGGTCACGCCGCCGGAGATGCACTTTCCTGGGATGCTGATCCTGGGCTATTTCCTGCTCCTCGGTACGGTGATGGTGTTGCAGCTGGTTTACATGGTTGGTTTCGCAGAGGTTGCACTGCAACCGACGGATGCGCTGCCCGCATTGCACGCCTCTGCCGGTGCGGTGCTGCACAATATGCTGAAGCTGATCGTTTTTGCCTTTTGTCTTTTTATCGTCGCCGGTGTGATCTTCGGCGTAATCGGGACAGTCCTGGTCCTGTTGGCCGTTGCGCTCGCGATGTTGCACCCCGCGCTGGGCGTGGTTGCGGCCTTGGCTTTGTACGTCCCGGTATTCCTCTGCATGTACCCGCTCATGTTCGCCGGCAACTACTTCGCCTGGAAGAGCATGCTTGG
>JAYSXN010000267.1:0-4700 GCA_043717405.1 Gammaproteobacteria bacterium | reverse complement strand
TTCGGTCAGGAGTCTCAACGGGTGACCTCGGCTTCGGTTCGCGCAGGCCTGGGCAGGCCGACCGATTCGGTGAAAGCGATCAGGCGCGGGTCCCGGCGGTAATCCATCAGAGACGGGCTGAGGAACAATGCCCCCACGCCGGGATCACGTTGCTTACGCGCGCGGACGAGCCACTCCAACATCGGGTCGGGCTGCTTGCGCAGGGCGTACATCTCGGCGATCTGAAAGGCAGCTTCGTTTGCATGGGCCGCGGAGAATTTCGCGAGCATCCCGTCGGCCGTGGCGCGGTCACTGCCAATTTGCGCGGCCATCGTCGTCGCGTAATCGTGCCAGATCCCAGGCGGTTCCCGTGACGCCTCGCGCATGGCGGCCGCCGCATCGCCGCGCCGGATCGAAATTGCCGATAGAAAAATGTGGATGAAGGCGCCGTCCGGCTGCAGCACGATGGCTCGGCGAAGCGCGCGCTCAGCCTCGTCCAGCTTGTCGTGGCCCAGGTCGACCGACGCCAGCCGCACGTACGTCTCCGCGTTGAGGGGATCAAGCCTGAGTGCCTCGCGCCCTGCCGCAGCGGCTCCGTCGTATTGCCCGAGTCCGGCCAGGGTCAACGCCAGGCCAACCAGCGCGCGGGGGTCGCCCGGCGCAGACTTCACCGCCTTCCGGAATTCGGACTCCGCCGCGCGATTGTCGATGTCACTGGTCTGCGCGATCAATCCGAGCGCGAGGTGCGCGCTGCCCAGGCCCGGGGTGAGTTCCAGCGCGCGCATGGCGTCGGCACGCGCGCGCGCAAACTCCACGGGAGGCCCCTCATCCCCAACCACATAAGCAGCGGTCAGGTCGGCACGCACGTAGGCCCGTGCAGCGTAGGCCTGCGCATAGCCAGGGTCGAGCGCGATCGCACGATCAAAGTCAGCAATCGCTGTGCGCATTCCCTCGAGCGTCGCCCTCTGGTAGTGGAACCTGCCTCGGAGGAAGGACGTGAAAGCCGCCAAGTTGCCGCTTGCCGGCCGGTCGCCCTGCACGGGCGAGCGCGGGTCACCCAGCATCCTGGCCTTGAGCGCGGTGGCGACCTCGGCCGTGATCTCGTCCTGCAACTTGAACAGGTCGCGGTAAGGCCGGTCAAAGTGTTGGGACCACAGCGTGCTGCCGTCGGCTGCATTGATCAGGTTGGCACTGATGCGTACAACGTCTCCAGCGCGACGCACACTGCCCGACAGCAGATGGGCTACGCCAAGCTGCGTGGCAATGGCGCGGCTGTCGCCGGCTTGGCCACGGAAACGGAAGGAAAAATCCCGGGCGATCACCCGCAGCTCGCCCGACTGCGAGAGCGCGGTGATCAGATCCTCCGACAGGCCATCCGAGAAGTAGGTTTGTTCCGGGTCCGCACTCATGTTCACGAAAGGCAGCACGGCGATCGACTTGTCGGCCGCAGGCAGCGAAGCGATCGCCGAACCGGGCAACGGTCCCAATGCCGCAGAAGCCACCACCACGCGGTTTGGCGCGACTCTCGCGGCGCTCCCGCGCACACCGAACTGTTGCCATGCCAACCAGCCCATGAGCCCGAGCGCCACGCAGGCGACGGCCGCCATCGCGAGCTGGCGCGACCGGCGGCGCGCGGCGGGTCGGGCGGCGGTTGGTTCGATACCGGTGGCAGCGTGAATGTCGGTGGCGACAGTGGCTGGCGACGTCGGTGGGGTCGGCGCACCGGCCAGCAATGCATCGATGCGCCGCGTGAGTTCTGCACCGCTTTCCAGTCGCGCGTCTGGCTGCTTGGCCAACAGCGCATCCACCAACGCCTGCAAGTGGGCGAGCCCTTCAGGCAACCGCGGCACCGGCGCATTGATGTGCTGCGTACCGATCGCCCAGCTGTCGTTGCCTGTGTATGGCGGTTCGCCGGTGAGCAGCTGCCAAAGCACGATGCCCAGGCTGTAGAGGTCGCTGCGGCCGTCCACCTTCTCGCCGCGCAGCTGCTCGGGGCTCATGTACTGCGGCGTGCCGACGCTGGTGCCCTCGGTGGTCAGCACCGATTCGCCCTGCACCAGCCGGGCAATGCCAAAGTCCGACAGCGTCGCCGCGCCGTCGGCGCGACGCAGGATGTTGTCCGGCTTGATGTCGCGGTGCACGACGCCGTGCCCATGCGCGTAGTCGAGCGCGCCGGCGATTTCGCGCACGATGCGCAGGGCGTCGCGTGGCGCCAGCTTCTCGCCGGTCATCGGCGCGATCGTGCCGCCGGGCTCGTATTCCATCGCCAGATAGGCGGTGCCGTCGTGCACACCAAAATCGTAGATCGGCACGATATGAGGATGATGCAGGCTCGCGGCGATGCGCGCCTCGCGCAGGAAGCGCTCGCCGGCGACCGCGGCGTCCGCGCCGCCGGCGGCCTCGAGCAGCTTCAGGGCGACCTCGCGGCCAAGCGATTCCTGCCGTGCCAGGTACACGGTCGCCATCCCGCCGCGGCCAATCGGGCGGAGCAAGGTGTAGCCTGGAATGGCGGCCCTACTCACAGTTCCCTGCCCTGGATACCATCTGCCAGCACTTTTGCTTCCTGCTGCAGATCGTGCATCAGCTTGAGGTGCCGGTTGGTGTAGAGCCAGTAGTTATCGGCGGTGGCCCGGAGCTCGGGGCTAACCGCGAGCACCGACGCCAGCTCGCGTACCGTCATTGCATCCACGGGGGAAACCCCAACTTTTTGCTCCGCGTCGATAAGCTTGTCCCGGTTCTGCTCCAGTCCGACTTCAAAGTGCAGCGCCTTGTCCATCGATGCGTAATAGTCCTGAATGTTCCTGAGCGTCTTCTCGTCACGCATCACGGTGACACCACCGGTATTGATCACCGTCTCGTAGGCCGACCGATTGCCATCAAGCGTGCTCAGGATGAACAACGCGATTCCGGGCGAGTTGGGGGCAGCATCGGAATAGCTGGGCACCACCTGGACTGCGATGCGCTCCAGGTACACCGCTTCCAGCGCATGCTCCTTGCGCGCCTCGTTCCAAGTGGAGACCTGAATGCCGATGAACACGCCGAGCACCACCAGCACCAGCTCGATCGTAATGGCAGTCCATTCTTGTCGTTTCAGGCGGTGGACCACGCGGCGCAGGATCATGGCCTCAGTCACCCTTCCGGAAGGCGGCCAGGTTGGCGCGATACAGCTGCATCACTTCGCGCAGTTTCGGGTCGGCCCAGACGGCGAGCCAGTCCGGGTCGCGGCTGATTTCTTCGGGCAGGCGGGCGCCGGTGGGTCCGAGCAGGAGCGCCTCGGTGATCGGCCAGTCGAGGTTGTGTATTGACTCGCGCTGCGCCGCCGTCGCAGCGGGGATGTCGACGACGTAGTTGGCGTAGATCATCGCCAAGCCCCGGCCCCTGGCATAGCTGGAACGCGGGACGCGCTTCTGGAATTCGGCAAGAAACTTCCGCGCTGCCAGCGCCTGGCCCGCCGCCGCGAGCAACGCGGCATGCTGGGTCACGCAACCGCGGCTATCGGGGCCGGCCAGCTTGCAGGTCTGCGCCTGCGAGCGCGCTGCCTCATCGAGTCGTTTCAGCGCCATCAGCGGCCAAAACCGTTGCTCTTCGCCAAACTGTTTGCCGCCCAGTGCCACGGCCCGATCGCCGAAGGCCACGGCCACGGCAAAGCGGCCTTGCGCACCGGTGATCTCCGCCAGGTTCATCGGATGCACGAAGAACAGCGGGTCGAGCGCCATTGCCTGGCGCTTCATGCGCTCGGCGCCGCGCAGGTTTCCAAACGTTTCCAGGAAGTCACCATAGAAATTGAGTACGTCGACGTTGCCCGGTGCAAGCGCGTAGGCACGCTCGTAGTCGGCGCGCGCCTGCAAGGAGCCCAATGCCATTGCCACGAGCTGCCCGCGCACCAGGTACGCCTCCGCGTTGTTTGCGTCCAGGCGCAGCGCCTGCTCTACGGACGCGCGCGCCTTGGCGTACGCAATCTGGGGTTTGAGCCACGGTGACCAGCCATCGCTGATGGAGAGCGCGAACGCGCGGCCCGAATACGCCGGGCTATAGCTTGGATCGCGAGCGATGGCGCGGTCGAACGCCGCCACTGCCAGTCGCAGGTTGTCGCCGACGCGCCTGGCGAAATAAGCGCGCCCCTGCAGGTAATCGTCGTAGGCGGCTGGGTCGACCGGCTTGACCGCCGTCGTGGCCGGACGGCTGGAGAGTTTGGCTTCGAGCGCAGTAGCAATGGCCGTCGAAATTTCGTCCTGCACTTGGAACACGTCGGCGCCATCGCGCTCGAACGTTTCCGACCACAGGTGGTAGCCGGTGGCGCAGTCGATCAGCTGCGCGGTAATGCGCAGGCGCGTGCCGTCCTTGCGCACGCTGCCCTCGAGCACGTGCGACACCTTGAGCTGCCGGCCGATGTCGGCGACATCGAGGTTCTTGCCCTTGAACTGGAACGCCGAGGTGCGTGCGGCGACCTTGAGGTCGGTGAGCTGGGCCAGGCGATTGAGCAATTCCTCGGCAATGCCTTCGGAGAAATACTCCTGATCCTGACTTTGGCTCATGTCCACGAAGGGCAGCACGGCGATGGATTTCTTGCTGATCAGGGACTGCGTTGCTGCCGCAGGGTGTGCCGCGTCCGCGTTGACAGCGGCCACAACCGTGGCCGTCTCGCGCCTGGGCGAAAGCACGAACTTGTCAAAGCCGAAATAGACCAGCGCCAGCATCAGCACCGCGATGATCATGCGATC
>JAYSXN010000266.1:0-4701 GCA_043717405.1 Gammaproteobacteria bacterium | reverse complement strand
GCACATGCGCGGCGCCGCGCTTGTCGAGCTTGTCGACCTCGCGCAGCACCGTCGTCTGTCGGTCACCGTCATCGATACCCAGGCTCTCAAAGAATCCGCGCAGCAGCTTGCGATTGTTGAGGTGGATGGTGAACGGCCCGATCGCCAGTTCAGTGAACACCGAGTGGATCACCGCCGGCATTTCCGCGTCATGGCGCAACGACAACACGTCCTTGCCGATCACGTCGATGTCGCACTGGTAGAACTCGCGGAAGCGGCCGCGCTGCGCGCGCTCGCCGCGATAGACGCGCTGCATCTGGTAGCGACGGAAGGGGAAGGACAGCTCGTGTTCGTGCTCGGCCACGAATCGGGCCAGCGGCACGGTCAAATCGAAGCGCAATGCCAACTCCGGCAAGCTGCCCTGCTCCAGCGCACCGGTGGACTGCACGAAATACACCTGCCGCTCGGTTTCACCGCCAGTCTTGGTCAGCAACACGCTGGACAATTCGAACACCGGCGTTTCCACGGGCAAAAAGCCGAAGCGCTCGAAGTTGCGCCGGATCACCGCCAGCATGCGTTGGAAGGCAATCTGGTCGCGAGGCAGCAGCTCCATGACGCCAGGCGGGGTGCGGGGCTTGATCAACGGCAGGGCTCCTGGAAAACAACGCGCCTGCGCCCAGCCCGCTGTGCGGGCGTAACGAAGCGGCGGCAATTGGACATTTTAGCCTGAGCCGAGCGCGACCTTCGCGCCGTGTCCGGCCGCAGCTGGCCCAATGCCTTGCCTGATCGCTGCCCGCCCTCTAGAATAAGGGGCTCCCTCGGGGTGTAGCTCAGCCTGGTAGAGCGCTACGTTCGGGACGTAGAAGTCGCAGGTTCGAATCCTGTCTCCCCGACCAATAGATTCAACGAGTTGTCTGAAGCCCGCCTTGTGCGGGCTTTTTCGTGCCAGCAAATCTGTACCGCGGAGGCTTCGAGCAACTATTGTTCAGGCCGCTGTAGTGATGTTGGGCCCAAGCTATGACTCCACCCAGCAAGGCCACCACCATGAGCCAGCAGACTCCCAATCCCGAAGAAAACCAGGGCGGAAAATCGAACGAAGACAATCCCGCTTTGAAAACACTCGGCGGCAGCTTCGAGAACAATGGCCAGGTGCGCCGCTCCGGCAGCGATGGTGCTGCTGATGCGCTCGAAAACAAGCCGGACGGGCTCGAGAAATCACCGTGATCGCACCGCGCTGATGTCCGATCGGCTTACGCGCAGGCGGCATTGCCGTTAAGCTTCGCGCTGGTCAGTAGCCGGGGTTGTCGATGCCCGTGTCGAAGAACGCTGCATGGAGCGCGCTGCTTGCGCTGCTCGTGATATCTGCATCACCACTTTCCGCGCACACTGCGACTCGATTGGCGAAGGCCACGCCCGCATCGGCGGACGCGGTTCCCGAAATTCCTTTTGCCTCCGCGCATGCTGGCGCGGTCAGCGTCCCCAGCGCTGCCGACGCCTGGGGCGGCGAGCGCACCGGCCATGAAGCCACCTTGTCCGATCGCGTTGCCAGTTACCGGATCAGCGCCGACCTGGACCCGGTCCGCCACCGCATCGATGCGCGCGAGCAACTGACCTGGCGCAACCGCAGCAATCGTCCGGTCAGCAGTATTTACCTGCACCTGTACCTCAACGCCTTCGAAGGCTCGGGCAGCACTTTCTACAGCGAGCAGCGCAACCTGGGCTTTGGATTTAGCAGCGAGGTGCCGACCAAGGACGGTGAGTGGGGACATACGCAGCTAGGCCGCGTCATGCAGGACGGCCATCCGGTCGCCTGGCGGTTCGTGCATCCGGACAAGGGTCAGGCCACTGACCACACCGTCGTGCGTTTCGACTTGCCAGTCGCGGTTGCGGCGGGCTCCCAAACCATCATCGACATCGCCTTCAGCGACCAGTTGCCGCGCGTCGTGGCGCGCACGGGTTACTTCGGCAGCTTCCACCTGGTCGGCCAGTGGTTTCCAAAAATAGGCGTGCTCGAATTGCCTGGCGAGCGTGGCGCCGTCGCGCCGCGGTGGAACGTGCATGAACTGCACGCGCACGGCGAGTTCTATGCAGATTTCGGCAGCTATGACGTCAGCCTGACCGTACCGCTTGGCTACACCGTCGGCGCAACCGGTGAGGAAGTGGGTCGTCCCGTGCGCAAGGGCGGCAAGATTACCCACCGTTTCGTACAGGACGACGTGCATGATTTTGCCTGGACCGCCGACAAGCGCACCGCGCCTCCGCTGCTGGGCACGTATCGTGGTCCCGGCAGCCCGCCGGTAACCGTGCGCGTCCTGTTTCCGCCCGAATACGCATCAAACGCCGCGCCCGCCCTGAAGGCAACGATCGATTCGTTGCGCTATTTTTCGCGGACACTCGGGCCGTATCCGTACCGCACGGTTACCGTGGTGATTCCGCCGTACAACGCCAATGAAGCGGCGGGCATGGAGTATCCGACCTTCTTCACCGCCGAAGGCTATTCCGACGTCACGCCCGCGACGATGGATGCCTACAATCTGGATTTCGTCACTATCCACGAATTTGGCCACGGCTACTTTTACGGGATCCTCGCCTCCAACGAATTCGAGGAGCCCATGCTCGACGAGGGCCTGAACCAGTATTGGGACCTGCGCATGTTGCTCGAGCGCAAGAAGCCGATGCCGATAGGCAACGGGCTAATGCGCCGCCTCGGCCTGGACACTTCCTCCGGGTTGTTCGAGGCAGAACGGATCGGCGCATCGACCGTGGACCCGGCCGATCCGATCGGCAACAACTCGTGGGACCGTTATTCCAGCGGTAGCTACGGCTCCGTCTATTCGCGCACGGCCACGCTGATGCACGACCTCGAGGCGCATCTGGGCAAGCCGACAACAGAGCGTGCGTTCAAGGAATATTACCGGCGCTGGCGCTTCCGTCATCCGGGAATTGCCGATTTGCAGCAGACCCTGGCCGAGGTGTCGGGGCGCCCGGCACTGGTCAATGCCTACTTCGCCCAGCAGGTGTACGCAACGCAGAAAGTCGATGGATCGCGTGGAGAAATTCACCAGCGTGGAACAGACGCCACTGCCGGGCACCAGCATCGTCAACGGCAAATGGATCGAGCTCACGGAAAGCCAGGCCGATGCGCGAACCGACAAACTGCGCAGCGCCTGGAAGAAGGCGCATCCAAAGGCGCGCGACTACGACAACGCATTCCCGTACCTGACCACGGTGACCTTGCGGCGCTCCGGAGCGACGGTGCCACAGGTTTTGCAGGTGCGCTTCGCCGACGGCAGCACCAGGACAGTGCGCTGGAATGACGCCCGGCATTGGGCGCGCTTCAGCTGGAGTACGCCGACGAAGGCGGTGTCGGCGCAGTTGGATCCACTTCGGCAAAACCTGCTCGACGACAACAAGCTCGACGACAGTCGCACTTTGAAACCACGACATTCCGCGAGCGCCCGCTGGGCCAGCGACATCGCAGCGCTGCTGCAGTCCATGTACTGCGTGCTGGTTTCGCTGTGAGCCGCCCCGCCGTGCGCACCGGCCTGTCCACCGTAGGCCCGGCACTGTGGTCGGCGCTGCAATGGCGCTTGCTGCTGCTGTTTGCAGCGGCATCGTTGCTGCCGGCGCTGATGGTTGCAATACCCGTGTGGCAGCTGCTGTCAGGCCAGTTGGACACCGCCGTTGGCTCGCAGCAATGGGCCAGCGGCTTTGACGTCGTTGCATTCACCGACGTGGTCAATAACCTGGGCAAGGGCGCGACGTTTTTCACCGGCTCGCTATTGGTTGCAAGCGTGCTCGCGTTGGCGCTGGCGCCGCTGTTGACTGGCTTGTCGCTTACCGCGGCGCGCAATCGTCGCGCGTCAGGATTCGCCGAACTGATGCACGGCGCAGTCTCGGAATACTGGAAGCTGTTCCGGCTGATATTGTGGGCGGTCATTCCACTTGGCTTGGCCATTGCGGCGATCGCCGGGTTGTTATACCTCGCGGACAAGAAGGCGCAGGTTGCGGTGCTCGAGAGCGCCGCCGATTCGGCAAGCCATTGGGCATTGCTGGGCGGCGCGCTGGTTTTCGTGCTGGCCCACGCCTGTGTCGAGGCTGCTCGTGCACAATTCGTGGTCGACGCCGGGCTACGCTCGGGGCTGCGCGCTTTGTGGCGTGGCATCCGGCTGGTGGCTAGACGGCCGCTGCCGATGCTGATCGTCTATCTGGTGATCGCAATGGTCGGTTATGGATTGGCCAGCCTGCTTGGCATGTGGCGCATCGGTGTAACGCATTCGTCCGTGCCAGGCATGGTGTTGGCCTTCGTGCTGACCCAACTGATCGCAATGACGCTGGGCTGGATGCGTACCGCGCGGTTGTTTGCCTACGCGCGCATTGCGGGCCGCAGCTGATCGCTCAGGACAGCGCGTCCAGCCGGGCGCGCAGAACATCCAGGTCAAGCGCGGTGCCCGACCCCGGTGACGAACGTGCGGCCAGGCTCGCGTCAGGGTCGGCACCGAAGCTTGGCAAGGGCGATGCCGCCGCCTGCAGGTAAGCTTCGCGGAAGGACACGCCTTGTGCGGCGAGCTCCAGCGCGTGGTCAGTGGCGAACATGCCGGGCTCGATTGCCGCGCGCATTGCTTCAGGGCGCCATTGCAGCGATTGCAGCAGATCCGGCAACAGGGACAAGGCATCCAGCCCATGCCGGAACGCTCGCAGGAACGGCGCCTTGCTGAACTG
>JAYSXN010000265.1:0-1529 GCA_043717405.1 Gammaproteobacteria bacterium | reverse complement strand
GCTGCGCTTGGCGCGCGTTTGGTGGTGGTGCCCAATGCGTCACCTTTCGAACGCGAAAAATCGAGCCAGCGAGACAGTCTCCTGACGCAGCGCGTGGGCGAAAGCCAGTGCGCGATCGCCTACTTGAACGGGGTCGGTGGTCAGGATGAACTGGTCTTCGATGGTGCATCGGACCTGATTGATGCCGACGGCACGTTGCACCCGGCCTCGAAGGCGTTCGAGGAACAACTACTGATTGCCGATTTCGACGGCGCCAGCGGACGATTCAAGCCCGTGGCATGGCCCCTTGAAGCAGACGAGAGCGTAGAGTCACTGGCTTACCGTGCCATTGTGCGCGGCATCCGCGATTACGCAGCCAAAAATTCCTTCACCCGCGTCTGGCTGGGCCTTTCCGGCGGAGTCGATTCCGCGCTGGTGCTGGCGCTGGCCGTGGATGCGCTAGGCGCTGGGAATGTCGATGCGGTGCGCCTGCCTTCCCGCTATACCGCCGACCTGAGCAATGACCTGGCCGATGAGCAAGCCAAGGTGCTCGGGGTCAACGTGCGTACCATTGCAATCGCCGCGCCGTTCGAAGGGTTCCTGGCGGCGCTGGCGCCCGAGTTTGAAGGCCAGCCTCCGGGCGTCGCGGAGGAAAACCTGCAGTCGCGTTGCCGCGGCGCTTTGTTGATGGCGCTGTCCAACCAGTTTGGCGGGTTATTGCTTACCACCGGCAACAAGAGCGAGTACGCGGTCGGCTACGCCACCATCTACGGCGACATGTGCGGCGGCTTCGCGCCGATCAAGGACCTGTACAAGACCGAGGTGTATGCGTTGTGCCGCTGGCGCAACGCGCAGTCGCTGGTGATCCCGGAGGCGGTGATCACCCGGGCGCCGACGGCGGAGTTGCGCGACAACCAGACCGACCAGGATTCGCTGCCGCCCTACGACGTATTGGACGGCATCTTGCTGCGCTACATCGACCAGGAAAAATCGAGCGCCGAGATTGTCGCCGAGGGCTTCGATGCCGCCCTGGTGAAGCGCATCCTGCGCCTGGTACGCCACAGCGAATGGAAGCGGCGGCAGGCGGCGCCAGGTCCCAAGTTATCGCGGCGCGCGTTCGGCCGCGAGCGCCGGTATCCCATTACGTCGGGCTATCGCGACTAGCTGCTTACTTCAACTCACCCGCCAACGGATTGAGCTTGCGCAGGAACCCCTTGTGCTTGGGCCAGCGCCCAGCCAGGTACGGATGCTTCGGATAATTCAGCTGCAGCACGCTACGCGCATCGTCGGCAAGTTTCTTCTGGCCCAGCTTGGTGTAGGACGCCGCCATCAGGGCGACTGCGTCACCGTCGTACTGGCTTTGCGGGAAATTCTCGATGAGGTAGATCGAGCGATTCGCCGACGCCAGGTAGGCACCGCGGAAGTAGTAATAGCTGGCTATGGTGATTTCATGCCGGGCCAGCTGGTTGCGCAGGTAGACCATGCGCTGGCGTGCGTCGGCGGCATAGATGCTGTTGGGGTAACGGCTGATGACGTCGTTGAAATCATTG
>JAYSXN010000264.1:0-4723 GCA_043717405.1 Gammaproteobacteria bacterium | reverse complement strand
CGCACAGGCCGGTCGAGCCACCACCGGCCCTGATCGCGCCTACGTCCCGCTGACCAAGGACGACAACACCCCGTACCGCTTCAACATGAGCCAGAACGGCAAGCAGATGACCTCGGTGGAGTTCGATGCGTGGATGAAAGCAAAGGGCATTCGCGTGGCAACCGGCAAGCCGGGCACGGCAGCCGTTGCGCCGGAGCCGCCGCCCGAGCAGCCGGCCCAGTAAGGACAGTTGTCGCTCAGCCTGCCGCCTTGCCAAAGCGGTAATGCGCCACCAGCCATTCGCTACCGCCGCGAAACCCGAACAACTCCGCGCACGACATCCAGAACATCCGCCAGCGCTGGTTCCATAGCGCCGCCTGTGCTGGCCCGCCGTAAGCGCCTGCCAGCACCTTCATGATCTCGCTGCGGTTGGCGTCCTGGTTGGCCAGCCAATGGTTCGCGGTGCGTTGGTAATGCGTGCCGGGCAGGAGCCAGCGTTCCTCAATGGCAAGTTGCTGCTGGAAATGCAGCAGGGTATCGGCGGAAGGCATCAGTCCGCCGGTGAAGAAATGCCGGCCCATCCAGTCGTCGGGGCCAGCGGTTTCGAAGGGATACATCAGGCTTCGGTGGCAGAAGATGTGCACGAACAGCTTGCCGCCCGGCGCAAGCCAGCGCGCGATCCTCGCCAGCAGCGTCTGGTAGTTGCGCATGTGTTCGAACATTTCCACCGACACGCAGCGGTCGAATTGTTCGGCTTCAAGGTCAAGCGTGTTCACGTCGCAGGTCAACACCCGGACATTGCTGAAGCCGCGCTGCCTGCATATGGCCTCGATATGCGCGCGCTGTGTTGCCGAATTGGAAACCGCGGTAATGGCAGCGCCCGGAAAACGCTCTGCCATCCATAGCGTCAGCGAGCCCCAGCCACAACCCAGTTCCAGGATCCGTTGCCCATCGCGCAGGTCAGCACGCTGGCCGTAAAGGCCCAGCATCGCAGCTTCCGCCTCGTCCAGCGACTCATGACCGTTTTCATAAAAGCAGCTGGAGTACTTCAGGCGCGAACCCAGGCACAACTGGAAGAAGCGCGTCGGCACCTCGTAGTGCTGCGAATTCGCCGCGGCGGTCTCGATGGCTATGGGACTGTCCCGCAATTCATCGAGCAGGGCGCGGAAACGCAAGTCCGCTGCATCCAGTTGATCGACGCCTTCGTCGTGCAAGCGTTGCGCGCATAGGCGACGGATGCCGAAACGCGTCAGCGAATCGGGGACGAGGCCGCGCTCGCACAAGTCAATCATTGCCATGATGCCGCTCCAGGAAAATCAGCCGCGCTTGGGCGGCAAGGGGAAAAATGCGCTGACCTGTCGCTGGTAAAGGCGGTAGTCATCGCCGCGCGAACGCAGCGATTGCGCCTCCGTCCAGGGGATGCCGCTCACCCGATACAGGAACAAGCCCATGAGCACTGGGCCCGCCAGGCTGAGCCAGAACAGGTGGCTGCCAATCGCCAGCAGCACGTACGCGAACCAGTGCAGCCATTCGAAAAAATAATTGGGGTGCCGCGACCAGGCCCAGAGGCCGCGGCGGCACGTGTTGCCGCGATTGGCCGGGTTGCTACGGAATGCGGCAAGTTGCCGATCGGCGAGTCCCTCGCCGGCAACGGCCATGAGCCATACGATCGCGGCGCAGATAGTCCAGGGCGTCACGCTGTTGTCGTGGCGGCTGGCGGCCGCGATGAAGGGCAACGCAAACAACGCAACCACCAGCGCCTGCAACTGGAAAAACACGAAAAATTTCGCAGGGCTGCCCAGCCAGCGCGCGCGCAAGCTCTGGTAGCGGCCATCCTCGGGCTCATGCAGGACACGCGTAAGCAGGTGCAGGCACAGGCGCATTCCCCAGAGGCTACCGAAAAACGCAACCAATCCGCGCGGCAGCTCCGCACCTTCCGCCAGCGCACCGACGAGCAGGGCGGCAGCAGCCATCAACCCCGCCCAGGCGACGTCGACGTAGCCGACGTTGTCCACGCGCATGGACACCGCCCAGGTGACCGCCATGGTCACCGCGGCTACCGACCACACCAGCAACAGCAGCGAAATCGCATTCATTCGCGCAAGCCGGGGAGGTAGTCGGCCCGACGATTACCGCTACGGGCCAACAGCAGGTGCACGTCGCTGATCGCGCGTTCCATGAAGCCGCCTTCGCAGTAGCACAGATAAAATTCCCACATGCGGATGAAGCGTTCTTCGTAACCCTGTGCGCGAACCTGGTCGAGCCGCGACAGGAAACGCTGGCGCCAATGCCTCAGCGTGCCGGCGTAGCTGCTGCCAAAATCCTCGAGGTTAACCAGGCGCAGTTCACCCGCGCGCGCCGCCGAGGCGACCATTGCCGTGACGCAGGGTATGAAGCTGCCGGGAAAGACGTGGCGCTTGATGAAATCCACCGAGTTCAATGCTTGTTCGTAGCGGTGGTCCTCGATGGTGATGGCCTGGATCAGCGCCAGTCCATTAGGTTTGAGAAGTTCCGAGCAGGTGTGGAAATAGGTGTCGAGATACTGGTGGCCGATTGCCTCGATCATCTCGATTGAAACGAGCTTGTCGTAGCTGCCCTGCAAGTCGCGGTAATCCTGCAGCAGGACCTCTACGCGATCACCGAGCCCGGCCGCCTGTACGCGCGCGCTGGCCAGCGCATGTTGCTCGCGCGAGATGGTGGTAGTGGTGACGCGGCAGCCATGACGCTGGGCCGCATGCATCGCCATCCCGCCCCAGCCGGTGCCAATCTCCAGCAGATGGTCGTCCGGGTGCAGGTCGAGTTTTTCGCAGATGCGCGCGAGCTTGCGTTCCGATGCGACTTCCAGCGAATCGGATGCGTCGGCAAAGATTGCCGAGGAGTACATCATGTTGTCGTCGAGGAAGATCTTGAAAAACGCATTGCCCAGGTCGTAGTGCGCCGAGATGTTCTTCTGGCTGCCCGTGCGGGTGTTGCGCCGGAAGGCGTGCAGCGCGCGCATCGCGTGCGCGCCGAGGCTGGCCATGCCGCCTTCCATGGTGTCGAGCAGGTCGCGATTGCGCACCAGCAGCCGCACCAGCGCGACCAGGTCATCACAGCTCCACAGCCCATCCATGTACGCCTCGCCAGCGCCGACCGAACCATGGCTGGCCAGGCGCCGGTAGAACTGGACGTCATGTACACGCAATGTCAAGGTGATCGGATCGGGGCCGTCGCCGAGGCCCACCAGGACGGTCCCGGTCGTGTCCTGCAGCCGTAACTGGCCGCCACGCAGCTGGCCTAGGCGCTCGACCAAGCGACGCCGCAGGAAGCGATCCAGGCCGCCGGAAGGGACGGTTGCCACCGTAGCGCGTTGCAAGGACTCGGCGGGGATACTCATCGGTGGCTCCGTATTGTCAGTGCGATGGATGCGTGTGGACTGGCACGCGCTTGAGCCACAGCCGGGCCGCTTGCCAATAGATGGCCGCCGCGACCTTCAGGCCAAGCAAGGGATAACGCAGCAGTGATGAAGCCAGTGTGTTTGCAGCGAGCGGCTGTCGGTGCAACGCCAGCGTTGCCTGGAATTCGCGCTGACCACCGGCGAGCACGTCCATGTGGACGTGCAGGTCTGGCCCTGGCACGCCGAAGCTCCAGCGGTAATCGCGCTGCATGCCTATGAAGGGCGAGACATGGAAGGCCTTCGGGAAGGCCCAGTGCAGGTGTTCGCCGCGCTTACGCGCGTCATCGGCGAGCAGGAGGTAGCTGTGCCGCTCGCCCCACGGGGTGTTGGTAATTTCAGCCAGCACCCATTCCAGTGTTTCACCGTCGCCGGCGAAGCCGTAATAGAAGCTCACCGGGTTCATCATCATGCCGAGGTAGCGGCCGTGGGTGAGCAGGCGGATGGGCCCCGACGGGCGCGCGCCGGTCTGCGCCTCGACGTGATCGCGCAGCGCAACATCGAGCGGCTGCGCCGGGTCGCCGAAATAATCCCGGCGCCGTACTTGCGCCAGGTTGCGCCGATCCAGGGACCAGAACCAGCGGCCCTTGAACAAGGTCGGCAGTTCATCGAGGTCCAGGTAGAGCAGGAACATCCGGTAACGAAAGTCATGCGCGCGCGGAAGCCGCCGGCGGTGCCGTATCCAGCCCTCGTAGATGGCGCTGTGTCGTGCCTGGCTCACCAGTGGCTGCCCAGCGCGCGCGCGACGTCGACGCCGCTGCGCAGTCCGTCCTCGTGGAATCCAAAGCCCCAGTAGGCGCCGGCGTACCAGCTGCGGCGCACGCCGTTGATGCGCTCGCGCAGCGCCTGCGCCGCGACGCTTGAGTGCGTGTAGACCGGATGGCGGTAGGGCATGCGTGCGATTATCTTAGCCGGGTCGATGTCGGCGGTCCGGTTCAGCGACACCACGAACGGCTCCGGCGACTCGATCGACTGCAGCAGGTTCATGCAGTAGCTGACGGTGCAGACTTGGCCCGCGTCGACAGGCAGGTAGGCGTTCCATGCGGCCCAGGCGCGGCGGCATGACGGCAGCATTCGCGCGTCGGTATGCAGGACGGTATCGTTGTCCTGGTAGCGAATGGCGCCAAGGATTGCCGACTCTTCGGCCGACGGATCAGCCAGCAAGGCCAGCGCCTCGTCGCTGTGGCACGCAAACACGACCTGGTCGAAGGTTTCCTCACCGGCCTGCGAGACGACCACGGCGCAAAGCTCCTGCCTGCGTACCGATCGCACTCCGGCATCCATGCGCACCGACACGTCCCAGCGCGCCTG
>JAYSXN010000263.1:0-13596 GCA_043717405.1 Gammaproteobacteria bacterium | reverse complement strand
ACGTACAGCAGGCCGGTGACGATTTCACCGCGTGCCTGCCTTTCCTGGATGAAGTTCATCGCCGCGATGCGGTTGCCGGCATCGTAACCGGCATCCAGCTTGCGCAGCCGCAGCACCGAACCGTCGTGCTGCTCGACCTCCATCAGTTCGCCCTCTGCGAAATCCACGACGATCTCCTGGTGCGTCGGAATCACGTCGATGCGATTGACCGCTTCGTTGTGTTCGCGGACATAGTCGTAGCTCTTGGTGCTTCCCGGATGATTGTTGAAGGCCACGCAGGGGCTGATGACATCGAGGAAGGCGGCGCCGCGATGGGCGATGGCGGCCTTGATCAGCGGCACCAACTGGCGCTTGTCGCCGGAAAAACTACGGGCCACGAACGTGGCGCCCAGTTGCAGCGCCAGGCTGACCATGTCGATGGGCGTATCGGCATTGACTACGCCTTTCTTGGAGGTAGAGCCCTGGTCCGCGGTAGCGGAGAACTGGCCCTTGGTCAGGCCGTAGACACCGTTGTTCTCGACGATGTAGACCATGTTCACGCCGCGGCGCATTACGTGCACGAACTGGCCGATCCCGATGGAGGCCGAGTCGCCATCACCGGATACGCCCAGGTACAGCAGCTCCCGATTGGCCAGGTTCGCGCCGGTGAGCACCGAGGGCATGCGGCCGTGCACGGTATTGAATCCATGCGAGTTGCCGAGGAAATAATCCGGCGTCTTGGAACTGCAACCGATGCCGGACAATTTCGCGACCTTGTGCGGTTCCACGTCCATTTCCCAGCAGGCCTGGATAATTGCCGCGGAGATCGAATCGTGGCCACAGCCGGCGCACAGCGTGGAAATCTTGCCTTCGTAATCGCGCCGCGTGTAGCAGACCTTGTTGGTCGCCAGTGAGGGGTGGTGCAGGCGCGGCTTGGCGATGTAGGTCATGGGCTGGACACCGGTTGGTCGTGCACCGTCGCGGCGCAGTTCGCGTCGGAGTTCGCGGCGGAAATCGCGAGGCGGCCGCTGATCTCGCGGGCAATGAAACGGGCCGTGATCGGCGTGCCGTCGTAATGCAACACCGCGACGAGCCGCGCCGGATCCACCTGCAGCTCGTTGATGAGCAGGCTGCGCAATTGCGCGTCGCGGTTCTGTTCGACCACGAACACCGTCCGGTGCGCAGCGATGAACTGCGCCACCACATCCGGAAACGGGAATGCCCGCACTCGCAGCTGGTCGATGCCGGTCCCGTCGGCCTGCAGGCTCTCCAGCGCCTCGGCCATGGCCGGACTGGTCGAGCCAAAATAGATCACGCCAATGTCGCTGCCCGTGGCCGAAAGTCGCAACACTGGCTGCGGCACCAGCGCCTTGGCCGTTTCGAATTTCTGCAGCAGCCGGTGCACGTTGTACAGGTACTCAGGACCGGCTTCGGTGTAACGCGCGTAGGCGTCCTTGGTCGTGCCGCGGGTGAAGAAGCTGCCCTTTTCCGCGTGCGTGCCCGGATAGGTGCGGTAGGGAATGCCATCGCCATCGACATCGAGGTAGCGGCCGAAAACGTGACCGGCCTCCAGCTGTTCGGCGCTCATGATCTTGCCGCGGTCGAACTGCCGGGCGTCGTCCCACACGAACGGCGCGCACAGGCGCTGGTTCATGCCGATGTCCAGGTCGCTCATGACGAAAATTGGCGTCTGCAGCCGATCGGCCAGGTCGAGCGCGGCGGCCGCAAACTCGAAACACTCGTAAGGATCTTCCGGCAGCAGCAGCACATGCTTGGTGTCGCCATGCGATGCATAAGCGCACGAAAGAATATCGGCCTGCTGGGTGCGCGTCGGCATGCCGGTGGATGGACCGCCGCGCTGCACGTTGATGATGGTCACCGGAATCTCGGCCATGTACGCCAGGCCGATGAATTCGGTCATCAGCGACACGCCCGGGCCCGAGGTCGTGGTGAAGGCGCGCGCTCCGTTCCAGCCGGCGCCTACCACCATGCCGATCGAGGCGATCTCGTCCTCGGCCTGGACGACGGCGTACAGGTTGCGGCCGGTGACCGCGTCCACGCGGTATTTCTGGCAGTAGGACTGGAAAGCCTCAGCGCACGACGATGATGGCGTGATCGGATACCAGGCGCACACCGTCGCGCCACCGTAGACGCAGCCCAGCGCCGCGGCGCTGTTGCCATCCACGAAAATGCGCTCGCCAACCTGGTCGGCCCGCTGCACGCGCAGTCCGAGCGGATGTGTGAGATTGGCGAGAACGTAATCGCGGCCCATGTGCAGCGCGGTGCGATTGGAATCGATGAGCTTGGGCTTGCTGCGGTACTGCTCGCCGAGTAGTTGCTCGATGACGCCTGCATCGATATCCAGCAAGGCTGACAAGGCGCCAACGTAGACGATGTTCTTGAACAATTGCCGCTGCCGCGGATCGCTGTAGGCGGCATTGCACAATTCCGTCAGCGGCACGCCGATCACGTGCACGTCATCACGGAAGCGCGAGGGCGGCAGCGGTTTGCTGTTGTCGTAGAACAGGTAGCCGCCGGGTTCGATCTCGGCAATATCCGCGGACCAGGTCTGCGGGTTCATCGCCACCATCAGGTCAACGCCGCCGCGGCGGCCGAGATGGCCGCGTTCGGTGACACGGACTTCGTACCAGGTCGGCAGGCCCTGGATGTTGGAAGGAAAGATGTTGCGCGGACTGACCGGCACGCCCATGCGCAGGATCGCCTTGGCGAACAATTCATTTGCCGATGCCGAACCGCTGCCGTTGACGTTGGCGAACTTGACCACGAAATCGTTGACCGCCACCAGCGCCGGCACGCTCGCCACCCTCATGCGGCCTGGCTCCGCTTGCTGCTGCATCCCGGTTGTCCGGCGCGGGTCAGTTCGAGCAGGGACTTCTGCATGTCCCAGGCACCGGTTGGGCAGCGCTCGGCGCACAGGCTGCAGTGCAGGCAGACGTCTTCGTCCTTCACCATCACGCGGCCAGTGCGCAGCGGCGGGGAAACATACAACTCCTGCGTGAGGTTCAGTGCCGGCGCGCTCAGTTGCACGCGCAGCGATGCTTCCTCTTCGTTGTTCGTGAAGGTGATGCAATCCATCGGGCAGATGTCCACGCAGGCATCGCACTCGATGCAGGCGTCTTTGGCGAATACCGTCTGCACGTCGCAGTTAAGGCAGCGCTCGGCCTCGCGGAAAGCGGTGGCGGCATCGAAGCCCAGTTCGACCTCCACCGATATGCTGCGCAGCGCCTTGACCTGGTCCTCGAGCGGCACCTTGAAGCGCTCGTCGGGTGAGATCTCATTGTCATAGCTCCACTCGTGGATGCCCATCTTCTGCGAGACCAGATTCAGCCGTGTAGCCGGGCGGTCTTCGACGTCGTGGCCGTTTAGGAATTTGTCGATGGATATGGCGGCATCGTGCCCATGGGCGACCGCCCAGATGATGTTCTTCGGGCCGAACGCGGCATCGCCGCCGAAAAATACCTGCGGCAAGCTCGATTGCATGGACGCCGGCCGGACTACGGGCATGCCCCATTCGTCGAAGGCCAGGCCCAGCTCGCGCTCGATCCACGGAAAATGGTTTTCCTGCCCGACCGCGATCAGCACGTCGTCGCATTCGACGAAAACGTCGGGCTCGCCGGTAGGCACAAGCGCGCGCCGGCCGCGCTCGTCGCGCCGCGCCTCGACTTTCTCGAAGTGCATGCCCAGGAGTTTTCCGTCGCGGTGCGCGAAATTCTTCGGCACCAGGAAGTTCAGGATCGGGATGCCCTCGTGGATCGCGTCTTCCTTTTCCCAGGGCGAGGCCTTCATTTCATCGAAGCCCGAACGCACGATCACCTTCACATCCTCGCCGCCCAGGCGTCGCGAACTGCGGCAGCAATCCATCGCGGTGTTGCCACCGCCGAGAACGATCACGCGGCCGCCGATGCCGGTCACGTGGCCGAAGGAAACCGAGGACAGCCAGTCGATGCCGATATGGATGTTGGCGCCAGCTTCAATGCGCCCCGGCAGGTCCAGGTCGCGTCCGCGCGGCGCGCCGCAGCCGACAAAAATCGCGTCATAGCCTGCACCCAGCAAGGCGCGCATGGACTCGATGCGCTCGCCGCCGCGGAACTCCACGCCCATGTCGAGGATGTACCCGGTTTCCTCGTCAATCACCGACTCGGGCAGGCGGAAGCGCGGCACTTGCGTGCGCATGAATCCGCCCGCCTGCGGGTCAGCATCGAAAACCGTGATCTGGTAGCCAAGGGGCGCCAGGTCTCGCGCAACGGTCAGTGAAGCCGGCCCGGCACCGACGCAGGCGATGCGCCGGCCATTCGATGGAGCTCGCGCAGGCAGTCGCGCACGGATGTCGCCCTTGTTGTCAGCGGCCACGCGCTTGAGCCGGCAGATCGCAACCGGCTCGGGTTTCTCGCCGTTGTTTTCCTCGACGCGGCCGCGCCGGCAGGCCGGCTCGCACGGGCGGTCGCAAGTGCGGCCGAGGATGCCCGGGAAGACGTTCGATTCCCAGTTGACCATGTACGCATCGTCGTAGCGTCCGGCGGCAATCAGCCGGATGTACTCGGGGACTGGCGTATGCGCCGGGCAAGCCCACTGGCAATCCACGACCTTGTGGAAGTAATCCGGATTGCGGATGTCAGTCGGTTGCACGAGCCGAGTCTAGCCGCTTGTCCCAGCCAAAGGGAACGGTCTTGAGATAAACAAAAACCCGCCGGATGGCGGGTCTTCGTCATTGCTTTGGTACCGGTGATAGGACTCGAACCTACACGACATCTCTGCCAGTGGATTTTGAGTCCACCGCGTCTACCATTCCGCCACACCGGCACGTTGGCGGATCGATTATAGCTGAAGGGGGAAGCAGCTGGCGTCGGGGCGGTTTCCGGAGCTCGGCGGCAGGGCGTTCAGGGTGAGTCGCACTCGATCTTGTCCAGGCACAGCGCACGGCTGCCACGCTGGTACCAGCCGTCGCCGATCGGTTCATAGGTGGCGCAGGTACCCATCGCGCGCTGGTACACATGCAGCGAGATGGTGATGCGGTCCGGCTGCGGGTTGCGGATCGTGTGGTACTCGTGCGGCGGCAACAGGCTGCCCGCGGTGCCAGCGCCAGCGACCAGGGTTTCATGCATGCTGAAACGGCTGCGCTCCCCAGCTTCTTCTTCGAGCTCGTAGCGGGTGATTTCAAGCACGCCCTGCCAGACGCCTTCCACGCACCACAGCCCGCAATGATCGTGGATGGGCGTGCCTTGGCCCGGGGCCCAGGTCATCGCCACGACGCTCGTGCCCTGTTCAG
The DNA here is from genome assembly GCA_043717405.1 of Gammaproteobacteria bacterium. Classification (GTDB taxonomy): domain Bacteria; phylum Pseudomonadota; class Gammaproteobacteria; order Xanthomonadales; family Xanthomonadaceae; genus Arenimonas. The sequence continues at coordinate 8,330 of JAYSXN010000263.1, read as the reverse complement.
GGCAGGCGTAGATTTCGCGGCGCGCGTAGTGGCCTTCCACCGGCTCGAACACGCAGTCCGGCAGCGACACCTCGCGGTCACGAATGAGGCGGCAAAGTCCGTCGCGCAAGCTGTGCGTCAGCGTCTCGCCGGTGGGCTGGGCGTAAGCGACGTCGATCACCTTGAGCAGCGCGTCGCGGCCGCGGAAACTCGGATAGCTCATGCGGCCAGTCTACGCCCGGCCCAGGAATTCGGCGATCACCGGCCCGAATTTTTCGACATCGACCAGGAAGGCATCGTGGCCCTGCGGTGAGTCCAGGTCGACGAATTCAGCGGCGACGCCTCCGGCCCGCAGCCCTTCGGCCACCTGCTGCTGCTGCTGGATAGGGAACAGGATGTCGGTGTGCACGCCGACCGAAAGCGATTTGGCTACCTTCACCTGTGCAAGCCCGGCGAGCACATCGCCGCCGGCATATTCGGCCAGGTCGAACCAGTCCATCGACCGCGACAGGTACAAATAACTGTTCGGGTCGAACTGGAACACGAAGCGGCGCGCATGACCTTCCAGGTAGCGCTCGACCTCGAATTCCAGTCCGAACGGGTCGTCGGCGCGGCACTCGCTTTCAAGGCGCACCCGACCGAAGCGGCCATCCCATTCCATCGCCGAGCGATAGGTAACCACGCCCAGCTTGCGCGCCATGCGCATGCCGTTTTCCGGATAACTGGCTTCGCTGTAGACGCCGCGGTTCCATGCCGGGTCCAGGCGTATCGCTTCGCGCTGCAGGGAACGGATCGCGATGGAAAACGGCAAGGCGCGCGCGCTGCCCGAAACATTGATGTGGCTGCGCGCGGAACCGGGATGCAGGAAGAGGTAGGCCAGCGCACTCATTCCACCCATCGAGTTGCCGATAACGCACGCCAGCTGGACGATGCCCAAGGCAGTGACGGTCGCAAACGCGGCGTTGGCCACGTCCTCGATGGACAGGTCGGGAAAGCGCAGCCGATACGGCTCGCCGGTGGCTGCCTCGATGGACGCGGGGCCAGTGGAGCCTTTGCAACTTCCGAGCGAATTCACGCAGATTACAAACCAGCGCTGCGTGTCGATTGGCTTGCCTGGCCCCACCATCGCTTCCCACCAGCCTGCTTCCGGATTGGCCTCGTTGCTCGCGGCGTGTGCATTGGCGGACAGGCCGGTGAGGATCAGCACAGCGTTGTCGGCGTTGGCATTGAGCACGCCCCAGGTCTCGTAGGCGATTTTCGCGTCGACCAGGACGCCGCCGCGCTTCATCGGGAACGGCGAAGGCAACGCGCAGAATTGCGAGCCGGGGCCGATGAACTCGGTCACGGCACTGGCCGATTGAGAATGAGCGTTGCCTTCCCAGTCACTCGCACCTGCTGCGGGTCGGACTCGATGTCGCCGCTGGCAGCGCGCGCATCGCCACTGCGTGACACCCGGGCCATCAGTTGCACGTTCGCTTGCCCGGACAGGCGCGCCGCCGGCATCGGACTGTCGGCATCGCTCAAATGCACTTGCATCGGCAGCTTCTGCAGCACCACTCGCTTAACCGCGAACGGCGGCCCGCGGCCGTCAAGCGCGCGCGCAAACACGTAGAGCACGTCGCCCGGGTGCACCAGTCCAGCGAGGGTCGGATCGACTTGCAGCGCCACATCGATGCCCGGCCCGGTATCGGTTTTCGCATCTTGAAGCGCTGGCAGACCGGCAGCCAGCCGCGCTGCGTCGACCTGCGGACGTAACGCCGCCGCCGCATCGGGACTGAGCAGGGCCAGCAGCTTTTCCCATAGCGCCGCCGCCTCCGCAGGTTGCTTATCCTGCATGCGCTGGATGCCCAGGAAAAACAGAGCACGCTGGTTTTGGGGATTCTTCGCGACAGCCCGCTCCAGCATATGCACCGCAGCCGGCGGGAAGCGCCGATCCGGCGATGAGCGCAGCAAGGATTCTGCGTACTCCACCTGTACATCGACGTCATCGCCGTTGAGCTTCACCGCGCGCGCGTAGTGATCACGTGCCGCGCTGAAGTTGACAACAGCCATGTACGAGCGTGCCAGCACGACTTCGTTTTCGAAACTCTGCGGCTCCGAGGACAGGCGATGCTGCAACTGTGCCGCGGCTTCGGCGACGGTCGTGGGCGGCTTGATGTTGGCTGCATCGAGCGCCGCGGGCTCGCCCTTGAGCAAGTACAGCCCGGCCGCAGCAGAAGGCAGGAGGACGGCGAGGGCCAGCGCCAGTTTCCACGAGCGCTGCCACAAGGCCGACACGGCAAAGGCGACGGCGAGCAGGCCGAGCAACGCCGCGGCAAAAACGAATGACGCCATCACCAATCCTCATCAATGGGCGGAACGGCCGAGTCGGGCGCGCCGCGTGAATGCCTGCGCACGATGACCGCAATGGCCATGCCGCCGCAAATAACCAGGAGCGCCGGACCAAACCACAATAGCCATGTGAGTGGCTCGACTTGTGGGCGATACAACACGAAGCGCGAGTAGCGGGCGACGAGGTACGCCTTGATCTGTTCGTCGCTGCGCCCGGCGCGCATGAGCTTGAGAATTTCCGCGCGCAGGTCCTGGGCGATCATCGCATTGGAATCGGCGAGCGACTGGTTCTGGCACATCACGCAGCGCAGTTGTTCGGTGAGCGCGTGGAAGCGCTGCTCCTCGGCGGCGGTCTGGAATTGCAGTGGCTGTGCTACCAAGGCGCTGGCGCTGGCACCAGCGCTTGCCAGCAGGAGCAGCAGCACCAGGCAGATATTCTTCATTGCGCGCCCTGCAGCCTTGCCAGGCGCGGCTGCAGTTCGTCGTGGACGAGTTGCGCGCTGATCGGCCCGATCGTCTTCCAGCGGATTATGCCCTTGGCGTCCACCAGGTAGGTTTCCGGAGCGCCATAGATGCCCCAGTCGAGCGCCGCGCTGCCATCTTCGTCGGCGAGTATCAGCGCGTAGGGATTGCCCATCGTCTGCAGCCAGCGGTGGGCATCGCCGGGGGCGTCCTTGTAGTTGTAACCGATCACGCGCACTTGGCCCGACTGCGCGAGCGCCGTGACTTGCGCATGTTCTTGCGCGCAGTTCACGCACCAGCTGCCCCAGACGTTGAGCAGGTAAGGTTTGCCGAGCAGGTCATGGTCGGTGACGTGGCGCGAGGCATCGCCAAACACCGGCAACGCAAAGTGCGGCGCCGGTTTGCCCAGCAGTGGCGACGGGATGGCGGTGTTGTCGCGGCCGGAGTTCATGCGCACGCCGACCCAAAGCAAGGAGGCGAGCGCCATGAAGGCCAGCAATGGCAGCAGGCGCCGGATCACGCGGGCAGCGGCCTTCGAAAACGCTTGTCGAACACAACCGTAAAGCCGCCAAGCGCCATCAGCAAGGCGCCGAGCCAGATCAGCCGGATGAAAGGCTTGACGTATAGACGCAGGGCCCAGCTTCCATCCGGGCCCAGCGATTCGCCAAGCGCGACGTACAGGTCACGATGGATGGCGCCGTCGATGTCGGCTTCGGTCATCAGTGCGCCGCCGCTGGCGTAGGCGCGTTTTTCCGGGCGCATCACGCCAATGACATCATCGCCGCGGGTTACCGTCACCGCGCCGCGATCAGCCTGGTAGTTGGGGCCCTGCACGCGCTGCACGCCGTCGAATCGAAACTGATAGCCGCGCAACTCGAAACTTTGCCCGGGCCGCGCGGCGACGTCTTTTTCCTGGCTGGTGCTTTCAGTCATCAGCACGCCGAAGAAAAAAACGGCAAGCCCCAGATGGGCCAGCGTCATGCCGGTTATTTCAGCGGTGAAGCGACCCTTGCTGCGTGCGCGCTGCCAGGCAAAGCGCAAGGTGCCCAGCAGCAGCCACGTCCCGGCTAGAAACGCCATGGCTGTCTTCGCGGTGCCTTGCGGCCAGCGAAAGAACACGATCGCCGCCATGACCGCGGCAATCAGCGCCCACGGCGCGAGCAGTCGCAGGGGCGTGGATGCTTGCTCGCGCTGCCATCGGGTCAGCGGACCAAACGGTACCAGCAAGGCGAGCGGCGCCATCAGCAGTGTGAACAGCAGGCCGAAGTAGGGCGGCCCTACTGAAATCTTGCCCAGGTTCAACGCTTCGGCAAGCAGGGGATACAGCGTGCCCAGCAGGATCATCGCCGCAGCGCAGGTCAGCAACAGGTTGTTCGCGAGCAGCAGCGTCTCGCGCGAGGCGGCAACGAATGGCTGCCCGCGCTGGTCATCCGGTGCGCGCAGGGCGAACAGCAGCAACGAGCCACCAATCACCAGCGCCAGGAAAACCAGGATGAACAAGCCGCGTTGCGGATCGGAGGCGAAAGCGTGCACGGAGGTCAGCACGCCCGAGCGCACCAGGAAAGTTCCCAGCAGCGACAGTGAGAATGCAGCGATCGCCAGCAACAGCGTCCAGCTGCGAAAGCTGCCGCGTTTTTCCGTGACCGCCTGCGAGTGCAACAACGCAAGCCCGACCAGCCAGGGCATGAAGCTGGCGTTCTCGACCGGATCCCAGAACCACCATCCGCCCCAGCCAAGTTCGTAATAGGCCCAGAAGCTGCCCAGTGCGATACCCACTGTCAGGAACGCCCAGGCGACATTCGTCCACGGCCGCGACCAGCGCACCCATTGCACGTCCACCTTGCCATCGATCAGCGCGGCGATGGCAAAAGCGAACGCGACCGCGAAGCCGACGTAGCCGGTGTACAACAACGGCGGATGGAAGATCATGCCGGGATCCTGCAACAGCGGATTCAGGTCATGGCCTTCGGTGGCTGCAGGCAAAAGGCGCACGAACGGGTTGGAAGTAAACAGCAGGAAGGCGAGGAAACCGGCGCTTACCAGGCCCATCACCGCCAGCACTCGGGCAATTACCGTCGGCGGCAAAGCTCTCGAGAAACTCGCCACCGCGGTGATCCACAGGCTCAGGATCAACACCCACAACAACAACGAGCCCTCGTGCGCGCCCCATACTGCCGGCACCTGGTAAATGGCAGGCAGCAAGGTGTTGGAATTGGCCGCGACATAGGCGACTGAAAAATCGTGCGCAATGAAGGCATGCGTGAGCAGTGCGAAGGCAATGCCAATGAATGCAAGTTGCGAATACGCCAGTGGCCGCGCAGTCGCCATGAGTGCCGCGTTGCCGCGCTGCGCACCAAGCAGCGGCAAGGTGCCGAGCAACACGGCCAGCAGCAGTGCCAGTATCAGTGCAAGCAATCCCAGCTCCGGCAGCACTCAGCGCGCTCCGCAACTCTTGGTATGCATGGCCAGGCCCTTGGCCATGGCCGCGGCTACTTCGCGCGGCATGTAGGTCTCGTCGTGCTTGGCCAGCACTTCACTGGCCTCGAAGCGACCACCATGCAAGCTGCCGGTGGCGATGATGCTGGTGCCCTCGCGGAACATGTCGGGCAGGATGCCGTGGTAGCTCACCGGCACCTGGTGCACGCGGTCCGTTACCGCGAAGCGTATGTCCAGCGTGCCTGGGCTGCGTTGCACGGTGCCCTCGCAGACCACGCCGCCCAGCCGAAAACGCGCCGCGGCGGGTACTTTGCCATCGCGTACCTCGGTGGGCGTATGCAGGTAGGTCAGGTTTTCCTGCAAGGCCAGCACCGCGAAGGTCGTGGCGATGCCGGCCGCCACCAATACCAGCAAGGCAAAGAAGGCGCGCCGCTTGCGTACTGGATTCATCGCTTGCCCTGTCTGGTTGCGTCGCGCTGCGCACGCCGACGGATTGCCTTGCGCACGCTGGCGAGGCGAACGCGCGGCACGATCAAATCCCAGCCCAGCACCAGGCCAAACACGGCATAGGCCAGGGCCACGTAATCAATGCGCATCGATGCCCACTCCTGATGATTTGCGCGCCCAGTCCTTGCCGGCCTCGTGCTCCAGGTTGATTGCACGCGCACGCTGCAACAGGGAGCCGACGAACCAGGCTTTCACACCCACGGTCATGGCGATCAGCGGCCAGAGCATGCTCGAGTCCATCTTCGACGGCCCGATAAGGCGAATGGTTTCACCCTGGTGCAGCGTGTTCCACCAACGCACCGCAAAGTGCACGATCGGCACGTTGATCAATCCGATCAGTGCAAGGAATGCCGCCGCGCGCGCTGCCGCGCGACGGTCTTCGATGGCGCTGTTCAAGCCGATGACGCCGATGTACAGGAACAGCAGTACCAGTTCGGAAGTCAGGCGCGGGTCCCAGGTCCACCAGGTGCCCCAGGTCGGTTTGCCCCAGATCGAACCGGTCAGCAGGGTAACCAGGGTGAATGCGGCGCCCACCGGCGCGCAGGCCATCGCCAGCGTTTCGCAAATCTTGATGCGCCAGACCAGCGCTATGAAACTCTGCACCGCCATCACCACGAAGATGAACAGGCTCATCCAGGCACTCGGTACATGGATGTACAGGATGCGGAAATTGTCGCCCTGCTGGTAATCGGCCGGTACCGAGAACAAGGCGCCGTAGATGCCAACTGCCAGGCAGGGAAGGGCAATCGCGAAAGCCCATGGCGTCCAGCGCGCGGCGAAGCGGTCGAAGCTGGGCGGCGAACCGGTTTGATTGAACCAGAGCAGTAGGCGATTCAAGTCGGACTCAAGTCAGGGCGATGCGTAGCGCGGTAGCAGCGGCGAGCGGAGCCACGACGATGGCAAGCGCCAACCCCGAAGCGAGCAGGTAGATGGCGCCAGCCCAGGGCAGGCCTTGCGAAGCGGCCACCACGGCGCCGGCGCCAAACACCAGCACCGGGATGAAAAGTGGCAGCGCCAGGACGGCCAAGAGCATACCAGAGCGGCGGATGCCAACCGTTAGCGCGGCGACGACACTACCGATCAGGCTGAGTAGCGGCGTGCCCACCGCCAGTGACAACAGCAAGGGCAGCAGCAGTGCATGCGGCAGGTGCAATAGTTCGCTGAACAGCGGCGTCAATAGCAGCAGAGGCAGCGACGTCACCAGCCAATGCACGAGTACACGCATGCCGACCAGCCAGGGCAGCGGCACGGGGCTGAGCAGCGCCTGCTCGAGGCTGCCGTCGTCGAGGTCGCTGCGAAACAGCGCATCGAGGGTCAACAGTCCGGCGAGCAGTACGGCGATCCAGATGACGCCCGGCGCGACACGCGCGAGCATTGGGGACTCGGGGCCCAGGGCGAGAGGGAACAGCGTCAGCACGAGGACGGCAAAGAACACCGGTTGCACGGCATCGCCACGCCGGCGCCAGACCAGGCGCAGGTCACGCTGCAATTGCGCGCTCGCGCTCGCAGCCAGCGACGGGCCGGCTACGGCGGGCACACCAGTCATGCGCTGAGCTCGAGAGTGCGCAAGGGCACGGCAGGAGCGGCGTAAGCGCCGTGCGTGGTCAGCAGTACCGCGCCGCCATTGCCGACCTGTCCGGCGATCAGCCGGTTGACCAGCGCAATGCCGTCCAGGTCGAGATTGGCGTAGGGCTCATCCAGCAGCCAGAGGCTGGCAGTCGACACCAGCAGGCGCGCCAGGCCGAGCCGCTTGTTTTGCCCTGCCGACAGCCGCCGCGCCAGTGCGTCTTCGTATCCGCCCAAGCCCACTTCGCAAAGCGCCGCTTCCGGTGGATTGTTCGAACCGTGCACGGCTGCGGTGAAGCGCAGGTTCTCCAGCGCGCTTAATTCCGCCTTGTGCCCCGGCAGATGCCCGATGAAGGCGCAGCTGCGTGCAAGTTGCCCATGGCCGACGGCTTCGCCACGCACCGCAATCGACCCGGCGCCTGGCATCAACAAGCCAGCCAGCACGCGCAGCAGCGTGGTCTTGCCGCTGCCGTTCGCGCCAAGCACCTGCAGCGCCTGCGCCGCGCCAAGCTCGAAGTCCAGCGGTCCGAATACCGGCTCGTCGTTGCGCGAGAAGGCGAGTCCACGGCAGGCGAGCAGGGGCGGCAAAGCGGTCGTGGGATCTGTCATTCCGGGCGCCATTGTAAATGCCAGCCCAGCCGAACGCGCGGCCGCGGGCTACCTGGAGTGCGTCCGCGGGCTTCGTTGCGCATAATCGGCGTTCCCGCAGGAGCTTTTGTCCAATCATGCAAGTCACCACCAGGCTGCCCAAGGTCGGCACGACCATATTCACCGTGATGTCGCAGCTGGCCGCGGAGCACGGCGCAGTCAACCTGGGCCAGGGCTTTCCGGATTTCGCGGTGCCGCTGGCGCTTGCCGATGCCTTGTCGCAGGCGATGCGCGAGGGCAAGAACCAGTACGCGCCGATGAGCGGCGTGCCGGCACTGCGCCAGGCGATCGCGGCGAAGACGTTTGACTGCTATGGCCGCAAGGTGGATCCGGACAGTGAGGTCACCGTGACCAGCGGCGCGAGCGAAGCCATCTTCGATGCCGTGCTGGCACTGGTCGGG
>JAYSXN010000262.1:0-4735 GCA_043717405.1 Gammaproteobacteria bacterium | reverse complement strand
CCGGGCTCAAGCCGATCTGCGGCGCAGACCTGTACCTGGCCGACGATGCGCAAGCGCCCGGCCGGGTGACGGTGCTGTGCCAGGACCGCGCAGGGTTCCTCAGCCTCTCGCGCTTGATCACGCGCGCTTTTCTGGAAGGCCATCGCGGCGACGTGGTGGTAGTGAAGCCGGATTGGCTGTTTGCAGACAACGAGGGCCTGATCGTCATCGCCGGCCGCGAGAGTGCTGTCGGGATTGCGCTTGCGCAGGATCGGCGTGACCGCGCGCTGGGCATCCTGCAGGACTGGGAGTGCGCTTTCCCCGACCGCCTGTATCTGGAACTTACGCGCACGCAACGCACTGGCGAGGAAGCCTTCAACGGCGCGGCGCTGGAACTGGCCGCGCACCTTGATCTGCCCCTGGTCGCCAGCAACGACGTGCGCTTTTTGGACCGCGACGATTTCGAGGCACATGAGGCCCGCGTGTGCATCGCCAGCGGCCGCGTGCTCGACGATCCGAAGCGGCCGAAAGATTATTCGCCGGAGCAGTACCTGAAATCGCCCGAAGCGATGGCGGCGCTGTTCGAAGACGTGCCCGAGGCATTGCAAAACACCGTGGAACTGGCCAAGCGCTGCAACTTCCAGCTGCAGCTGGGTACGTATTTCCTGCCGGATTTCCCGGTACCCGAGGGCTTCACCCTGGGCTCGTGGATTTCGACATCGGCGCGCGCCGGGTTGGATGCGCGGCTCGACAAGCATGCGCTGATGACCGGCTTCAACCGCGCCGATTACGACGCTCGCCTGGCGGTCGAGTTGAAGGTCATCGACTCGATGGGCTTCCCCGGCTACTTCCTGATCGTTGCCGACTTCATCAACTGGGCCAAGCAGAACGATATCCCGGTCGGCCCGGGCCGCGGTTCCGGCGCAGGATCGCTGGTGGCGTGGGCGCTGGGCATCACCGACCTCGACCCGATGCGCTACGACCTGCTGTTCGAGCGCTTCCTGAATCCCGAACGCGTGTCGATGCCCGATTTCGACATCGACTTCTGCATGGACGGCCGTGACGCGGTGATCGACTACGTCGCCCAGAAATACGGCCGCGAGAAAGTCAGCCAGATCATCACCTACGGCACCATGGCGGCCAAGGCGGTGGTGCGTGATTGCGGGCGCGTGCTCGGGTATCCGTATGGCTTCGTGGATTCGATCGCCAAGCTCATTCCGCTCACGCTCGGCGTGACCCTGGATGATGCACTAGGCGAATCGCAGGCCGCGCGCAAGGACAGCAACCTGGCTTCCGCCGAACTGATCTCGCGCTACCGCGCGGAAGAGGATGTGCGAGATCTGATGGACCTGGCGCGCAAGCTGGAAGACCTGACCCGCAACGCCGGCAAGCACGCTGGTGGCGTGGTCATCGCGCCAACGCCACTGACCAATTTTTCGCCATTGTTCGCCGAGCATGTCGGCAAGGGCGAGACCGCGCGCAGCATCGTCACGCAGTTCGACAAGGACGACGTCGAGGCCATCGGCCTGGTCAAATTCGATTTCCTCGGCTTGCGCACGCTCACCATCATTGATTGGGCGGTCAAGGCGATCAACGCGACGCGGCGCAGCCAGGCGGATTCGCCGGCGCCGCTCGACATCCTCGACCTGCCGCTCGACGACAAGCCGACGTATCGACTGCTTTCGCGCGGACTCACCACCGCGGTGTTCCAGTTCGAATCGCGCGGGATGAAGGACTACATCCGCAAGCTGGAGCCGGACTGCTTCGAAGATCTGATCGCGCTTGCCGCATTGTTCCGCCCCGGGCCGCTGGGCGCGGGCATGGTCGACGATTTCATCAACCGCCGACATGGCCGCGCCGAAGTCAGCTATCCGCATGCGCTGGTGGAGCCGATCCTGAAGCCAACCTACGGCGTGATCGTGTACCAGGAACAGGTGATGCAGATCGCGCAGGTGCTCGCCGGCTATTCGCTTGGCGGCGCCGACCTGTTGCGGCGCGCGATGGGCAAGAAAAAACCCGAGGAGATGGCGAAAGAACGCGGCAAGTTCGAAGCCGGCGCGGAAGCAAACGGCATCGCCGCGCGCGTGGCTTCATCCATCTTCGACCTGATGGAAAAATTTGCCGACTACGGTTTCAACAAATCGCATTCGGCCGCATACGCGTTGATCGCCTACCAGACGGCGTGGCTGAAAACGCATTACCCGGCGGAATTCATGGCCGCCACCCTGTCATCGGACATGGACAACACCGACAAGGTGGTCAACATCCTCGATGACGCGCGCCTGATCGGCCTGAAGGTGCAGCCGCCGGACGTCAATGCGTCGGACTACCGGTTCAAGGCGCTGGACGCCAAGGTGATCGGCTACGGCCTCGGCGCAATCAAGGGCGTGGGGAGCGGCGTGTGCGAGGCAATCAGTGATTCGCGGCGCAGCCTGGGGCGTTTCCGCGATCTGCTGGATTTTTGCCAGCGCGTCGAATCGGGAAAGTTGAACCGGCGCGTGCTGGAGGCACTGGTGCAGTCCGGTGCGCTGGATGGCCTGGGCGCGAACCGCGCGAGCCTGATGCTGCAATTGCCCGAGGCGATGAAGGCTTCCGAACAGCTCGCGCGCGAACGTGATGCCGGGCAAGCCTCATTGTTCGGGGGCGGCGGCGATGCTTTGCCGCAGATGCACATTGACTTGCCCAGCGCTGCCGACTGGTCGCTGGAACGCAAACTCATCGGCGAGCGGGAGACCCTCGGCCATTTTCTCAGCGGCCATCCGCTTGATCCCTGGCAAGGTGAGTTGAATGCGCTCGTGGGTAGCAGCCTCGGCGACCTGGAGAGAATCTACAGCGAGCGCAAGAATAACCGCGGAGAAGCGCAAGTGGTGCTGGCCGGACTGGTGACGGCGGTGCGCAGGCGCGGCGACAACCAGGCCTTCGTGCAGATCGAGGACACGCGTGGCCGCCTGGAGTGCGCGTTCTTCAGCGATGCCTTCAGTGAATTCGCGCCGCTGCTTTCGCGCGACCGTATCGTGATCATCGAAGGCGGGCTGCGGGAAGACGCGTTCAATGGCGGCTTTTCCCTGCGCGCCAGGCAGTGCTGGGACTTCCGCAACTTGTGCACGCAATATGGGCGCCGGCTCGGCTTCAGCGTCGACGCACGCGCGCCGGGAAGTTGGGAGCAAGTGCAAAAACTACTGCAAAGCTTCCGGCCCGGCGGCACTCCCGTCCGGCTCGACCTGCAGCTCGAGCAATCGCGAGGGGTGGTCGACCTGAGCGGCCAGCACTGCGTCCGCAGCGATGCCGAATTGCTCAACGCGCTGCGCGCGCTGCCGGGCGTCAGCCAGGTGTCACTGGCCCTGCACCGGCCCTGGGCGAGCGACCGCTGACCCCGCCCTGCTAGTATCTACCGGCAGACTCCCCACTTATTCGGCCAATGAACCCCAACTTCCTCGATTTCGAACAGCCCATCGCCGATCTGGAAACCAAGATCCAGGAGCTGCGCCGCGCCAGCACCGGGCAATCGGTGAACATCGATGCCGAGGTTGGCGGGCTGCAGGAAAAACTCCGCGCGCGCACCGCGGAAATCTTCAACGCATTGACGCCCTGGCAGATCTCCCAGTTGGCGCGACATCCGCAACGCCCCTACACGCTCGATTACCTGGCGCTGATCTGCGACGAATTCCATGAGTTGGCCGGCGACCGCGCCTACGCCGACGATGCGGCGATCGTCGGCGGGCTGGCACGTATTGGCGGCCGAGCCTGCGTGGTCATCGGCCAGCAGAAAGGGCGCGACACCAAGAGCAAGATCCGCCGCAATTTCGGCATGCCGCGGCCCGAGGGTTACCGCAAGGCGCTACGCCTGATGAAAATGGCCGAGCGCTTCGCCCTGCCCTTGTTCACTTTCATCGACACACCCGGCGCCTATCCCGGAGTTGGCGCCGAGGAGCGCGGACAGTCCGAGGCGATCGCACGCAACCTGCTGGAGATGGCCGAGTTACGCGTTCCGGTGATCTGCACGGTAATCGGCGAAGGCGGTTCCGGTGGTGCGCTCGCCATCGGCGTTGGCGACCGCACGCTCATGCTGCAGTACAGCACCTACTCGGTGATCACCCCGGAAGGCTGTGCGTCGATCTTGTGGAAAAGCGCTGACAAGGCGCGCGATGCGGCCGAAGCCATGGGCCTGACCGCTGTGCGCTTGCTCGAGCATGGGCTGATCGACCGGGTCATCCCGGAACCGCTCGGTGGCGCGCATCGCGACCCGGTGGCGATGGCGACTACGCTCAAGCAAACCGTGCTTGAAGAACTCGCCGAGCTGGAAAAGCTCGATCCCGAACTCTTGCTGGAGAGGCGCTACCAGCGCTTGCGTGGCTATGGAGCCTACCAGGCAGCCTGAGCCGGCAGTGGACGCCAGCGCAATGCTTCGCGAGGCGCTCGCGCAACTCGACGGCAGCGCGCTTCTGGTGGGCTTCAGCGGTGGCCTGGACTCGACCGTGCTGTTGCACGCGCTGGCTGAGGGCCCGCATGCCCGCGCGGGCTTGCGCGCGATTCATGTCCACCACGGCTTGCATCCCGATGCCGACGCCTGGGCCGAGCGTTGCCGGCAGTTTTGCCAGACGCTAGGCGTGCCGCTGAGCATCGCGCGCGTCGTGGTCGCGCGTGATGCCGGCAATGGTCTCGAAGCGGCGGCACGTGACGCACGCCACGCTGCTTTCGTTTGCGAGCTGCGCGATGGTGAGTGCCTCGTGCTTGCACACCACCAGGACGACCAGGC
>JAYSXN010000261.1:0-1536 GCA_043717405.1 Gammaproteobacteria bacterium | reverse complement strand
AGCAGGTTGGGCAGCAGTTTCATCGGAAAATCCCCTGTGGATGTGTCTTGACTGGCGCCAAGGCTAGGGGGCAAATGTGTCAGCGGTGTGACAGCCTGGTGCGTGATGACGCTGTCATCGAACTGTCATGTGGCGCGTGTCCACTTGCGCCAGGTCCGCCCAGATGACACGGTAAGCGAGTGCACAAACGCATCCTGATAGTCGATGACGAGCCGGCCATCCGCGACATGGTCGCCTTTGCCCTGCGCAAGGCCGAGTACGAGCCCGTGCATGCCGGCGATGCGCGCGAGGCAGCAGCGGCCATTGCCGAACGCCTGCCCGACCTGATTCTGTTGGACTGGATGCTGCCGGGAACCAGTGGTCTTGACCTCGCCCGACGCTGGCGCCGCGACGAGCTAACCCGCGACACGCCGATCATCATGCTGACCGCCCGGGGCGAGGAGAACGACCGGGTCAGCGGCCTGGAGGCGGGTATCGACGATTACGTGGTCAAGCCTTTCTCCTCGCGCGAATTACTGGCGCGCATCAAGGCGGTGCTTCGGCGCTCGCGCGAGGACGAAGACGACGGCTCGGTGGTGGTCGGCGCGCTGCGCATCGATGGCGCGGCGCATCGCGTGTTCGGCAACGGGCAGCCGCTGGCCGTGGGTCCGACCGAGTACCGCCTGCTCCATTTCCTGATGACCCATGCCGATCGGGTGTACTCGCGCACGCAGTTGCTCGATTTCGTATGGGGCGGCAACGCCTACCTTGAAGAACGGACTGTCGACGTGCACATCCGCCGACTTCGCCAGGCGCTGCAACCAGCCAACCTGCACGAGTTGGTGCAGACCGTTCGCGGTTCCGGCTACCGCTTGTCGCTGTCGCCTTGAACGCTGACAGCGGGCTGCGCCGGTCACTGCTGGTGCGCCTGGCCTGGCGACAATCGGCGCTGCGCACGCTGCTGCTCTACGCACTGGCGGTGGGCGTCGGCGTCCTCGCCGGGCAGCTCGCGTGGGCGCTGCTGGCGGCCACCGCGATGGTCGCTATCCGCGCCTACTGGCGGCTGCTGCGCGTCATGCGCTTCCTGGACTGGCGCCAGCAATTGCGCACGGTGCATGGGCAGGGATTGTGGGCTGCGCTGGAAACACTCATCCATCGCCGGCAAACCGAAACGCGCGCACGCGCCCGACGCCTGGTTGGCCTGCTGCGTGCCTACCGCCAGGCAGCCTCGGCGATGCCTGATGGTGCGCTCATCGTCGACCGTCGCGACCATAACCTGGTCTGGTTCAACAAGGCCGCTCGCAGGCTGCTCGGCCTGCAGTACCCGCAGAGCCTCGGCACATCGCTGCTGCCGCTGCTTGGTGACGAATCGATCGGCACGTGGCTCGACGGTGACAGCAACGACGAAGCGCTCAGCGATTTGCCGAGCCCATTGGACGCGAACGTCCGGCTGAGCCTGCGTCGCTTGCACTACTCGGCGGACCAATGGCTGCTGACGGTGCGCGATGTCAGCCAGCTGGTTCGCCTCGAACAGGTGCGCCGCGATTTCGTAGCCAA